>CAXTOX010000014.1:0-47039 GCA_964245885.1 uncultured Chthoniobacterales bacterium
AAAGCCCCGGCAGGGGCGGAAGAAAGAAGGCGGGCCAGCAAGGAATGCCCCGCTGCTTTTCTTACGCCCCTGCCGGGGCTATTCCACTCGGCACGTGTTCCCCACAACTCACGCCGTGGGCTAAATTCTTGCGCCCCTGCCGGGGCTGGGAGGACTCCACACGCAAACGAAAAACGCTGTAGGCTCACGGGTGATCGTTTTCCCACGGCTCACGCCGTGAGCTAATTTCTGACGCCCCTGCCGGGGCTGAGAACCTGCCAAACTGTACCACCACCGATCTGCGGATTCTCTGCCTTCTGCGCAGCATCTTGATTCATCATGGAGGCTGTTCTTTACAGGGTTGGCAGGATGCCGGCTGCAATGGAGGCGTTCAGCGCGCCAGAAGCGACGAGTCCAGTCGCCTGCTCCAGGTCCGTCGCCATGTAGCGATCCTCCGCCAGCGGAGGGATCACGCGGCGGATCAACGCGATGGTTCCTTGCAGTTGCGGGCTTGTGGTCAACGGCGCGCGCAGTTCCACGCCCTGCGCGGCGGTGAGCGCTTCGATCCCGACGATGGAAAACAGGTTCTCCGTCATGGCGAGCAGCCGGCGCGCGCCGTGGCACGCCATGGAAACATGGTCCTCCTGGTTGGCGGATGTGGGCGTCGAATCGACCGAGGCCGGGTGCGACATCTGCTTGTTCTCCGACATCAACGCCGCGGACGTGACCTCCGCGATCATCAGGCCGGAGTTGAGTCCCGGCTTGCGCGTGAGAAAAGGCGGCAGGCCGTGACTCATCGACGCGTCGACCAGCAGCGCGATGCGCCGCTGCGCGATGGCCCCGACCTCGCAAACCGCCAGCGCGATCTGGTCGGCGGCGAGCGCCACCGGTTCCGCGTGGAAGTTCCCGCCCGAGACGACCGAGCCATCCGAGAGCAGCAGCGGGTTGTCGGTGACCGCGTTCGCCTCGATCTCCAACACCCGCGCGACCGAGCGCAGCAGGTCGAGGCACGCGCCATCAACCTGCGATTGGCAGCGGATGCAGTACGGGTCCTGCACCCGGCTGTCCCCGTCGCGGTGGCTCTCCCGGATCGCCGAGCCTTCCAACAACCACCGCAGCGCCGCCGCCGTGTCGATCTGCCCCTGGTGACCGCGCAACGCGTGGATTTCCGCCCGGAACGGCGCGGGCGAACCCATCGCGGCATCCGTGGAAAGCGCCCCGGTGACCAGCGCCGCCTGCGTGGCCTGATGCGCGCGGAATAGTCCTGCCAGCGCCAGCGCGGTGGACACCTGCGTGCCGTTGATCAGCGCCAAGCCTTCCTTGGCCGCGAACACCACCGGCCGCAGCCCGACCTGCGCCAAAGCGTCGTCTCCGCGCAGCCGTTGCCCGCCGACGAACGCCTCGCCGTGTCCCATCATCACCGCGCTCAGGTGGGCGAGCGGCGCGAGGTCGCCGGACGCGCCGACCGAACCCTTCTCCGGGATCACCGGGACGACGCCGCGTTCCAGCATCGCTTCGAGGAGCCGGATGATCTCCAGCCGCACGCCTGACGCGGCCCGCCCGAGCGAGATCAGCTTCAACGTCAGGATCAGACGGACGATGTTCTCCGGCAACGGCGCGCCGACGCCGCAGCAGTGCGAGAGGATCAGGTTGCGCTGGAGCGCGGCCAAGTCGACGGCGTCGATCCGGATGCTCGCCAGCTTGCCGAAGCCGGTGTTGACGCCGTAGACCGGGGCGTCCGCCGCGGCGATCTCCGCGATGCGCGTGGCCGCGGCGGCGATACTCCCGTCGCAGGCGGGATCGAGCCGGACCGGCACACCCGTGCGGTAGACCGTTTCGAGGGTCGCGAGCGGGACGGAACCGGGTTGGAGGACGAGACTCATGTTTGCCCGCCGACTCCTTTGAAGATACGTTGGTGGAGCGGGTTGCACCCGAGCCGGTACACGAGTTCGGCGGGAATTTCCACGTTCCAGACGGCGAGGTCGGCGGATTTGCCTGCCTCCAGCGTGCCGGTTTCGCCGAGCAGTCCGAGCGCGCGGGCAGCCTCGCGGGTCGTTCCGGCGAGGCACTCTTCCACGGTGAGCCCGAACAGCGTGGCAGCCATGTTCATCGCCAGCAGCAGGGAAGTCAGGGGCGAAGTGCCGGGGTTGCAATCCGTCGCCACGGCCATGCGGACACCGGCGGCACGCAACGCCGCTACCGGCGGCGGCTGACGTTCGCGCAGCGTGTAAAACGCTCCCGGCAGCAACACCGCGACCGTCCCGGCACGAGCCAACGCGGAGACACCTTCCTCGTCGAGATATTCCAGATGGTCGGCGGACAAGGCTTCGTAGGAAGCGGCCAGCTTGGCCCCGCCCAGGTTTGAGCGTTGTTCGGCGTGCAGTTTGACTGGCAGACCGAGCGACCGCGCCTTCTCGAACACCGAGCGTATCTCCCGCGGCGAGAACGCGATCCCTTCACAGAAACCGTCCACGGCATCCACCAGGCGCGCGGCGTGCGCCTGGTCCAAGCCGGGTAAGACCACCTCGGCGAGGTAGTCGGCTCTGCGGCCAGCGTAAGCGGGCGGCAAGGCGTGGGCCGCAAGGTAGCTGGTGCGGACCCGCACCGGGCGGAGGGTCTCCAGATGACGGGCGACGCGCAGCATCTTCAGTTCGGCCGCGATGGTTAGCCCGTAGCCGGATTTGATCTCCACGGTGCCGACTCCCTCGGCGATCAGCGCGTCCAACCGCGGCAAGGCTTCGGCGACGAGTTGTTCCTCGCTCCGCGCGTTCGTCTCGCGCACGGTGGACAGGATGCCGCCGCCGGCTTGCGCGATCTGTTCGTACGTCGCACCGCCCAATTGCCTCTCGAACTCCCGCGCGCGGTTGCCGCCGAACACCAGGTGCGTGTGGCAGTCCACGAGCGCGGGGGTGACGAGCCGTCCCTCACAATTCACCTCCTCGGAGGGTGCTTCCGACGAGGGGAGATCGCGCTCCCGTCCGGCGAAAACGATCCGGCCATTTTCCGCGACGACCACGCCATCGTCCACGACGCCTAGCCCGGCTTCCCCGTCCCGCAGGGTCGCCAGCCTCGCGTTTCGCCACCAACGGCGGTGGGTCGCCTCGTCCTTCAACACAGGTTATCTCTAAAGGCATGCGGACGGATGTGGCGAGTGAAAACAACGCGGCGGCCAGCGGCGAAGCGTCGGGTTGGTGGTTCGAAACCGCTTTGCTGCCGGACGGATGGGCGGAAAACGTCCGGGTGACAGCCAGCGACGGAGTCATCACGAGCGTCGAGCGAAACGTCCCGCCGGCCACCGGGGACTTGCGACACGCCGTCGGGTTGCCCGGGCTCGCCAACGTCCATAGCCACGCTTTCCAACGCGGCATGGCGGGTCTGGCCGAGGTGCGCGGCCCGGCGGCCGACAGCTTCTGGACCTGGCGCGAGATCATGTACCGGTTCCTGGACCGGATCACGCCCGAAGACCTGGAAGCCCTCGCCACCCTGGCGTTCGTCGAGATGGTGGAGTCGGGTTTTACGCGCGTGGGTGAGTTTCACTACGTCCACCACGATGGCGACGGGAAGCCGTACGCGAACCCGGGCGAACTGGCGGAACGCGTTTGCAGCGCCGCGCAGACGGCGGGCATCGGTCTGACGCTGCTCCCGTCCTTCTACGCGCACGGTGGTTTTCGCGGGCAGCCGCCCACGGCTGGCCAACGCCGGTTTGTGACCTCACTGGACACCTTTGCCCAGCTCCTGGAAGGTGTGGACCGCGCCGCCCGCCGCTTGCCGGGCGCAAACGTCGGCGTGGCTCCGCACAGTCTGCGTGCGGTCACCTCCGAGGAGTTGCGGCACCTCTCGGCCCTGAGCGGGGACCGGCCCATGCACCTCCACGCCGCCGAACAGATCCAGGAGGTCGAAGACTGCCTGGCGGCGACCGGTGCGCGTCCCGTCGAGTGGCTGCTCGATCACCTGCCGCTCGACTCACGCTGGTGCCTGGTACACGCGACCCACCTGACCTCCGTGGAGATCGAGCGGCTGGCGCAAAGCGGCGCGACGGTTGCCTTGTGTCCGATCACCGAGGCGAACCTGGGCGACGGGATCTTTCCGGCCGCGCCTTTCCTTGCGCACGGCGGCCACTTCGGGATCGGTTCGGACTCGAACGTGCAGATCGACGCCGCCGCCGAGCTTCGCGCGCTGGAATACTCGCAGCGCCTGGCGAACCGCACACGCAACGTCTTGGCCCCGGTGGAAGGCACGTCGACCGGACGCAGTCTCTTCGAGCGGGCGTTGACCGGAGGCAACCGCGCGCTGCAAGTCCCGGCGGGTGGGTTGGCGGCCGGTAGTCCGGCGGACATCGTCACGCTGGCGGCCGATTGTCCGGCCCTTGCCGAGCGAGAACGCGGCGACGCGATCCTCGACCGATTCATCTTCGGCGGTCGGGGGGGCCACGCGATCCAGGAGGTCTGGGTGCGCGGCAAGCGGCTGGTCGTTGACGGGTGCCACGCGCACCGCGAGCAGGCGCAAGCTCGCTTCCGTGCGGCCATGCGGAGGATCTTGTCGGCTTGAAACGCGAACTTACCGGGGCTTGCTCCGGTACGCCGCGAGCCGCTTCTTCAGCTTGCCGAAAGCCAGTTTGTAGTCGCGGAGTTCCTTGTTCCTGATCCGACGCCACAGGTTGACGAACTTTCCCCCGTGCTGCATCCACGCCTTCGAGCGCTGCATCCGCGCGGTGTTCTTGTTCTGCAACCACGGGAAACTTTTCTCGTCGGCGCTCGCCTCCGGCGGGACGTTGAAGATCAGGACGTACGCGTAGCGCGGACCGTCCGAGCGGTTCGGGCCAGCCCCGTGGAGAGTCCGGCCAAAGTGGATGGTGCAGCCCCCGGCCGGCAGCGGACAGGCCACGGCGTCGGCCGGGTCGAACCCCTCGTAGCACTCCACCGCGTGTACCCGCGCGTCGTTGTTGGGCGTCCGGTGGGGCAAGATGCCCCGTTCGTGGCTCCCGGGGATGAACTCCATGCAGCCGTTCAACCCGTTGACCGCCTGTAGCGGCATCCACAGGCTGATCTCCCGGTACTCGAACCGCGGGTCCTTGAACGCCTCGTCCTGGTGCCACGGCGTGGCCGCGCCGTCGACGGGCGGCTTCATGAGAGTGTGATCCGTGTGAAACTGCGCCTGCGGACCCAGGATCTGCCGCGCGAGCGCCGTGGCGTTGCGGCGGAACTCGCTGCGTCGCAGCTCGCGGGCAAAGTTCTGCGGCCCGACGATCTGCGGGATGCAAGGCGCGTCCGGGTCTTCCTCGGCCCCGGCGAAGTTGAAATACGCTCCCTGGTCGTGCCCGGCTTTCGTGCCGAACAGATGCGCGATGGTTTGCCGCAGACCTTTTACTTCCTCGTCCGAGGTGATCTTCGGCACGGTCACGAAGCCGTTCTTGCGCAAAAAGGCAAGCTGCTCCTCACTCAGCAACGGACTGGAACTCAGAACACTTTCCGTCATGGGATGATCCTGCAACACGCGTTGCGGATGAGCTTTATCCGATGTGCCTTGCGAAGACAAGCTCCAGTTCAGGCAAACGGAAACTTTCCAGCTTGCACGCGCCGAACCGGCCGCTACGATGCGCCGTCTTCGTTCCCGCGGAGGAAATTGCCGGCCCTGTTCGGATTCTCCAGGCAGAAGCGCGGGTCCATAAACGAAACCATGTCCGAAGAGCAATTTTGTCGATATTTGCGCAACTCAAAGCAACTTTGTCCAAATCTCGCCATTCCCTTCGACCACGTCTCTGTGTAGACCTCCGAAAACAAGCTTCGGTACAGATCGTGCTAAAGGCGGCAGCCCCTGCACGAAACTTATCGACGCCCGAGATCCACTACGAAAGCCGTACCTTTGGCGAGCCAGCCTCTTGGCGGGGTGCGCTCTCCTGGCTCTGCTCGCGCCGATGACACAGGCCCAGGTTTTCGTGCGTTCCGTGCCGCCGTCGAGCCAGACCGGTGACGCTCCGCCGCGCGAGATCGTTTCAACGGACGAACTCGACGGCGTCGCCCCGGCCGCCAAGCCTTCCGTGAGCCCGGCGGCGCCGAGTTCCGAAGACACCAACCGCCTCGTTGAACAGTACCGCCGCGAGGCCGGCCCGCTCGGACCCAGCAAGCTGTTTTCGCTGACGAAATGGGACCTCTACTTCGGCGTCGGCGTGGCCTACGACGACAACATCCGTACTTCCACCGGCACCCGGAAACAATCCGACGAGATCACGATCCTCTCGGGAGGCGTGTCGTTGTCGCTCGGCGACGCGGTGAAGAAGCAAAACGGCTACCTGAACTTCAGCTACTCGGCGGCTGAAAACCTCTTCGCTGTCCACTCCTCTGAGGATGCTTTCGACCAAGACGCCTTGTTGGATGCCCGGTACGTCTGGGGGCGGCTCTCCGTGGAACTGATGAGCAACTTTCGCGCGGTCCACGACCCGGTCTCCGACACGGCGGAACGCGAACGACGCTACCTGTTCGACGAGGCGCTGACGTTCCAGTATCGCTACGGCGACAAGACTTTCCTGCAAAGCCGCTTCAGCTACGACCGCTCGGACCCGGCGTTCGCCGCCAGTAATCAGCAGTATGCCTGGGAGAACGCCGCCGACTATCTCATCACGAGCAAGATCAAGCTCGGCGTCGGCCTCGTGGTCGGCCGCCTCGAAATTGAGGACGTGCTGGGAGAAACCTTCGGCCAGCCGTTGGCTCGCTTCCAGTACCAGGTCACCGACAAGGTTTCCGTGCTCGCGCAGGCCGGCGCGGATTTCCGTTACCGGGGTGGGAACTCGGGACAGATGATCACCCCTGTCTTCGCGCTGGAGGGCATCTGGACGCCGGATGACGACACCACGCTCAGCGTGAGCGGCTTTCGGCGGGTGGACGCGTCCGAATCCATCACCGGCGGACAGTACGTGAATTCGACGGTCGGAGTGACGGCTCGCCGGCGGTTCCTACGGAAATACTACGTGCTTGCAAACGCCAGCTACACGCACGGCGATTACGAAAATGTCAGCAACACAACCTTGCCTTCCCGCGAGGACGACTATTTCTTACTCCGCGGCGGTTTGGGCTACCACGCCGCCAAGTACCTCGACCTGGGGCTGTTCTACCTGCACCAGCGCAACGACTCGTCCCTCGCGAAGTATGCCTTCACCAGCAACCGTGTCTATCTACAATCCAACGTGCTCTTCTGACCGCCGCCGAGCGGTTTGCCTGCTCCTGATCGTTCTGGGCAGCGGCCTCGCTTCGTGTCCGGCGCAGACGATGGTCGGAGGCAACGTGATCGCTCCCGCGTCCCCTCCCCCGTCGACCGCGCCGGCGAACTACGTGCTGTGCCCCAACGACCTCGTCGAAGTCAAAGTCTTCCAGGAGGACGACATGGACTGGACCGTGCGCGTGACCAAGGACAGCACGGTCAACCTGCCTCTGGTCGGCTCGGTCCCGGTTGTGCGCAAGACCCCGGCGGAACTCGGCGAGATCGTCAAAGCCAAACTGCACGACGGCTACCTCGTCCATCCACAGGTCACCGTCGCCGTCCTTGAATTTTCCAAGCGCCGCTTCACCATCCTCGGCGAGGTGAACAAACCCGGGCAGATCGACTTCCCGGACAACGCCGACCTGGACGTGCTCCAGGCCCTCGGCATGGCGGGCGGTTACACCAAGCAGGCCAACCCGGCGCGGGTTTACATCAAGCGGCGGGTCAACAACCGCGAGGTCGTGCTCACCGTCGACGCCAAACGCATGGCGAGGCGGGACGCCCCACCGTTCAAAATCCTGCCCGGCGATACGATCACCGTGGGCGAGACCATCTTCTAACCAAACCAACAATCCATGATAAATGTAGCCGGGGACGCTACGATCAAAGACGAGGGACAAGGCGTCTATTTCGCCGACTTGTCTACTCACAAAGCGCCGCCGCCGGAGGTGGCGCGCACCAACCGCGAGTTCGCGGGCAAGATGGTCGGCTTGGGCTTTGCCGGCGACGTGCTCGCCGTCTTCGGCGGGCTGCTGCTCGCCTTCTGGGTCCGGTTCGACACGCCGGTGCAGGCCCTCGGACGGCGCGCGAGCTTCGCGATGACGACCGGGCAGTACCGTGGGCACTTCATTTTCCTGGGCGTCACGCTGATGCTGATTTTGTTCCGGTTCGGGCTGTACAGCTCCGGTCGTCCGCTGCCCCTGCGCCGGGTCAATGCCATCCTGCTGACCAGTTGCATCCTGTGGTTTCTGGGCAACCTCGCGTTGAGCTTCGAGTTGAACGCACAGCCCATCATCAGCCGGGTCTTCCTGCTGTGCGCCTGCGGCTGCACGCTGGCGACGCTGACCGGCTGGCACTGGCTGTTGCAGCGGTTTCTCTACCTGCGGCCCATCGCCGCGCGGCTCCGGAGGCGCATCCTCTTCGTGGGTTGGAGCGAACAGGCGCGCCGGATGGCCAGCCACATCAACGAGAACCGCGGGCACACTTACCAGATCATCGGCTGCGTGCCGTCACCCGGTGGAGGTTACAACCTCGACCCGGCGGAAAGCGTCAAAGCGGTTGGCGCTTACGGCGACCTGAAATCCCTGCTCACCCGGCTGCACATCGACCTCGTCCTGGTCGCCGGCGTGGACCCAACGGAGGGCGGATTATTCGATCTGGTCAACTGCTGCGAGAAGGAGATGGTGCATCTGCAAATCGTCCCGTCGGGCTTCCAGGTGTTTTTATCCGGCCTGCACGTGGAGACCACCGGGGGCGTGCCCGTGCTCGGCATCTCGCGTCTGCCGCTCGATTCGTTTTGGAACAGCCTCCTCAAGCGCGCGCTCGACATGGTCGGCGCGGTGGTGGGTCTGGTGCTCAGCGTGCCTTTGATCGCGGTGTTCGGCGTCCTGGTCTACCGTGAATCGCCGGGGCCGATTTTCTACCGCCAGACGCGCCTGGGGCGCAACGGCAAGCACTTCGACATCCTCAAAATCCGGACCATGCACCTGAACGCCGAAGCCGGGGGCGGCATCGGGTGGTCTCGCAAGGAAGACCCGCGCCGGCTGCGCATCGGCTCGCTGATGCGCTCGCACAACATCGACGAAATCCCCCAATTCTGGAACGTGCTCAAAGGTGAGATGAGCCTCGTCGGACCCCGCCCGGAGCGGCCGGAGTTGATCCAGACCTTCAAGGAGGAGATCCCCCACTACAACGCCCGCCACAGCATCAAGCCCGGCATCACCGGCTGGGCGCAGGTCAACGGTTTCCGCGGCGACACCGACCTCGTCGAGCGGATCAAGTGCGACCTTTTCTACATCGAGAACTGGAGCCTCTTGATGGAATTCCAGATCCTGCTGATGACCTTCTTCCGCCGCAGCAACGCCTACTGACCTCATGCCATACCGTCCGGCCCACCGGTGCCAGAATTGTTGCTCGCCGCCCGCCGGCTGACTGCTACCATTTTCCCCGTTCCAACCCGCTCGCCGGGACGCGGCACCCTATGCAATTCACCAAAGCGCCAGACCCTTCCGACTCCCCGGCCGCGGCCGGGAGTTTCGATCTCACCCGGCTGCTGCACATCGTGTTGCGGCGGTTCTGGCTGGTGGCGTTGTGCGTTCTGCTGACGGTCGGCGGCGGCGTGGCGTACTTGCTGCACACGCAGAAGATCTTCACCGCCATTGCGACGGTCCAGGTCGAGCAGGCGGCGCAGCACGCGGTGGTCTTCCAGGACCAACAGCACGAGGAGGATTATCGCTCGGCCGAGGTACTCAAAACCTTTGAACAGGTTCTCCAGAGCGGCCCGCTGCTCCTGCGTGTCGCGCAGGTAAACGGCCTGCGCGGCAGCGACGGCTTCCAGCCCAAAATTCCGGGTAGCCCGCCGCTAACCGACAGCGAGGTCATCGACCGGATGCTGGCGAAAGTCACCGTGGAACTGCGCCGCGGCACCCGGCTCATCGACGTGTCGGTCGATGATCCGAGCCCGACGCGCGCGGCCGCGCTCGCGCGCTCGGTCGTGGAGCAGTACAACGTCCAGGCCAACGAGCAGAGCCTGGAAGTCGTGCAGGGCAACAACGGCTTTCTCGTCGCCGAGGAAAAGCGGCTCCGGGACAACCTGGAAACGTCGGAGGCCGTGTTGGCCAAGTACCGGGCGGAGAACCAGGCCGTCTCGCTGGAGGACAAGCAGAACATCGTCGTCGAGAAACTCAAGAACCTCAACCAGCAGGTCACCGAGTCCAAGGGCCGGCGGCTGACCCTCGAAGCCGATTACAACAAGCTGGAAACCATGCGCAAGGCGCCGCCGGAGGCTCTCCTGGCCCTCGCGAGCATTGCCAACACCCCGGAGGTGGCCGACCTGCGCCGGCAGATCAACGCGAAGGAGGCCGAATTCGCCGCGATCAAGCAGCGGTACATGTACAAGCACATCAAGTACATCGAAGCCGAGAGCAACCTGCAAAAGCTCCGCGCCGCCCTCGACGTTGAAGTGAGCAAAGCCGCCGACGTGGTCCGGCGGTCGTACCAGGGTGCGAACGAAGCGGAGGACAAACTGACCCAGGCGCTGCACGACCAGGAAAGCGAAGCCCTCAAGCTCGAAACGACTTCCATCCCCTACGGCAGCCTCGAACGCCAAGCGCAGAGCGACCGCACCCTCTACGAGAGCGTGCTCGCTCGGCTCAAGGAAACCGGCGTGCACCAGCAGTCCACCTACGACGTGCGTCTGGTCGGCGTGCCGGTCGTGCCGAGCCGCCCGTCCAAGCCGTCGCGGTTGAAGACCCTCGCCGCTGCCGCCGCGGCCGGGCTGCTGTTGAGCGTGGGGGCCATCTTCGTGCTGGAACTTTTCAACCACACCCTGCAAACCGTCGACCAGGCGGAGAACGCTCTCGGCCTGCCGTTGCTCGCCGCCGTACCGGAGCGCAAGAAGCTCCGGGCGCACCGACTCGGCGCAGGCGCGGTGGCCACGGAGGCTCCGCAACGCGAGGCGTTCCGCACGCTCTGCGCCACGCTGGCGAGCATCCCGCGCGATCCGGAGGCGCGCAGCTTTCTGTTCACCAGTGCCGTGCCAGACGAGGGGAAAAGCTTTTGCTCGCTGAACTTCGCCGTGAACCTCGCCGCCCGCGGCCACCAGGTTTTGTTGATCAACGCCGATCTCCGGCGGACCTATCCCTACGAGAAAACGCTCCAGCACGAGGGCACGGCGGGTCTGACCGACTGCCTCACGAGTGGTTTGCCGCTGGCGCAGACGGTGCATCCGACCAAAGTGCCCAACCTGTTCTTCTGTCCGGCGGGCAAGCGCACGGACAACCCGGCGAGCCTCCTGAGCGGCGGGAGGTTCGGCAGCCGTCTGCGCGAGGCGTTGCAGGTCTTCGACAAGGTGGTCATCGACACCCCGCCCATTAACGCCGTCAGCGACTGCCTCCTGCTTGCGCCACAGGTCGATTCCGTGTGCCTGGTCGTGCGCGCGCTGAGCACGCCGATCAAAGCCGTTTGGCGGGCGGGCCGTTTGCTGACGATGGCGAAGGTGACGCCCGCCGGCTTCGTGCTCAACCGGCTGCCGGGCGGCATCGGCGCGAAGTATTCGCAATACTATTATGGCGAGGCGTACTTCCGGGAGGAAGAACGGCAAGCAAAGCGTTCCGTGGAGAGCAAAGCCTGAGTTGATGATCCCTGCGCCAGAGCTGATCACACCGACGGCTGCCTCGGGTTCTGCCCGCCGGAAGCTGCGGGTTGGCTTCGTGGCCAATCGGTACATGGACCCGCGCCGGGTCGGTTCGTGGTCGGGCATCCCTTACCATTTTGCCGAGAGCCTCGGCGCGGCCGGTTGCGAGATCGTGCCGATCTACGATCTGCGCGAGCCGCCGCTGCTCCCGCGAAAGCTGCGGCAGGCTTTCTGGAAATACGTGCGCGGCAAACGTTATCTGCGGGACGTGGAGCCGGCGGTGTTGCGTGCGTACGCGCGCGAGATCGAACGGCGATTGCGGACGTTGCAAGTCGATGTGCTGTTCAGTCCGAGCAGCCGTTTGCTGAGCGCGGTCGAGACCGACGTGCCGACCGTTTTCTGGACCGGGGCGACGTTCGCTTCGATGCTGGGATTTTACGACGATTTCACGAACCTGGCCCCTCCCAGTCTCGCCGCCGGACATGCGGCCGAGGCGGCGGCGCTGAAACGATGCGCGCTCGCGATCTATGCTTCCGAATGGGGCGCGCGCAGCGCCGTGGAAGACTACGGGACCGACCCGTCCAAGGTAAAGGTCGTCTCCTACGGCGCGAACCTCGCGGGCGGACTCTCTCCGGCCGAAGCGGAGGACGTGATTTCCAAACGTGACCCGCAAACGTGCCAGCTTCTTTGCGTGGGAGTCGATTGGCGGCGCAAGGGCGTCGAAATCGCCATCGCCGCCGCCGTGGCCCTCAACGCGCGCGGGGTCCCGGCTCGCCTGAGCGTGGTCGGATGCCGACCACCACGCGGACGGGAGCCGTTGCCGCCGTGCGTGGAAGTGGTCGGGTTCCTGCGCAAATCCGTGCCGGAGGAACGCCGCCGATTGGAGGACCTTTACCGTCGAAGTCACTTCTTCATCGTGCCGACCCGGGCCGAGGCGTTCGGGGTAGTGTTCTGCGAGGCGAACGCCTTCGCGCTGCCCTGTCTGGCCACGAACGTCGGCGGCGTGCCGACCGCCGTGCGCGACGGCGTGAACGGCCAGCTTTTCGCGTTGGAGGCCAAGGGCGAAGCGTACGCCGAGTGGATCGCCGGTTGCTGGGCTAACCCTCAGAGGTATCACTCGCTGGCGGCGGGAGCATTCGAGGAATACCAACAACGCCTCTGCTGGCCCCGCGCCGCCGAATCGGTCGCTGACTTGCTGGCATCGGTGGTCCGCAAAAGCGCCGCGTTCGCGTGACGTTCCCGCCATGTCCATCGCCACGCTCACCCGATCTATCAAGCGTTCCGTCGGCCAGGGACGCAACCGGTCGATCGCGGCGTTTTTCGTCACGTCGCTTTCCGGGCGCGGGCTGGGCATCGTGTGCCAACTGGTGCAGGTGCCGCTCGCGCTGAACTACCTGGGCAAAGAGGCGTTCGGCGTGTGGGTGACGCTGGGTTCGATCTCGTACCTCATCAGCTTCAGCGACTTCGGCATCGGGATGGGCGCGCAGAACCAGATGACCGAGGCGCTCGGAACCGGCGACGGACCGAGAGCCCGCCGTCTGTTCACGACGACGCTGACCTTCCTGTGCGCGGTCGGGGCCGGGCTGGCCCTGGTCGGCGTGCCGATTTTCCTGCGGCTGCCGTGGGCGGCGTTGTTAAAGCTCCAGGACCCCACCCTCGCCGGGGTGGTGCCCCACGCGATCACGCTCTTTCTCTTGCTGGCGTGCGTGAACATCCCGCTCGGTCTGGCCCGCCGCCTGACCTATGCGACGCAACAAGCCTGGCTCGACAACGTCAACTCCGCCGTGGTGAGCGTCGTCGGCCTCGCGGGGATATTCCTCGGCGGCTATTACCACCTGAATTTCACGAACTACGTTCTCGTCACCTGGACACCGGGCATGGCCGTCTGCCTGGGATTACTCCTGTACCAGTGGGCACGGCTCCCCTGGCTGCGCGCGCGGGGGCCGTGGTTCGACCGTGGCGCGTTGCGGGGTTTGGTCAACCTCGGGGCGTTCTTCGGGGTGCAGCAGCTTTGCACACTGGTGCTTTTCGGCGCGCCGCCGATGCTGATCTCGACCCTGCTCGGCGCGGCCGCCATCGCGCCGTACAATCTCGTGCAGCGGATCTTCAACGTTTTCCAAATGTTGCAGAACGCCTTCCTGTTGCCGCTCTGGCCGGCGTACGCCGACGCCAAGGCCAAGCGCGACTGGCCGTGGATGGCGCGCACCTTCCGCCGCTCAATGGTCGCCACCGTGGGGGTCGCGGTGGTGCCGATGATCGGCATTGCGTTTGTCGCGCGCTCGCTGGTCCGCCTGTGGACCGGCACCGAGGCGACGGTGCCGAGCGTGGGACTCGTCGCCGCCCTGCTCGCATGGAACGTCGTGGTGGCGTTGCAGCAGCCGCTGGGCTTTTTCCTCGCCGGGATTTCCGAGGTCAAACGCAACACGGTGTATTCCCTGTTGACCGCCGTGGTTGCCGGGGTGCTCATGCCCCTGCTCGCGCCACGTTTCGGGATCAGCGGCATCGTCTGGGGCCTCGTCATCGGCACCACGCTGTTCGCTCTCCTGGGCTCGGCCTCGGAGGTTTGGAAGTATTTCCGCGCCCTTCCAATCGCCGAAGCCGAACCCGGCGCGCAACCCCGCTCCCCATGATCGGGCCGGCCGACCTTTACCGCAAAACGCTCAACGGGATGCTGTCGCTGGTCGCCACGGTCAACCGACCCAACACCGGCAGCTTCTTTCAGGAATGGCTCCTGCGCGGCATGGGGGCGGAGGTGGCCGGTCCGGTGGCGTTCGGCCCGCGGTCGATCATCCGCGACGGCTTTCGCCTGAAGCTGGGTCGTGGTGTTTCCATCGGCGCGAACGCCACGATCTCCTGTTACACGTGGGTGACGGTCGGCGACGACTTCCTGGCGGCGGATGACCTGACAATCAACACCGGCGGCCACGAACCCTGGAACCTCGTGCCGTGCAACCGGCCGATCACCATCGGCTCGCGGGTCTGGTGCGGCGCGCGCGTGACGATCTGCGCCGGGGTAACGGTCGGCGACGACGCGATCATCGGCGCGGGGGCGGTGGTCGTGCGCCCGGTCGAGCCAAACACCGTCGTGGCCGGGGTGCCCGCGCGTCTGCTGCGCACCATCGAACGTGGGTCGCCCGACCAGATGTGGTCGCCTTTCCCGCCGCGTTCCCGCTACCATCGCTACCACAAACGCGGACGCTTCGGCCGGTTCCTGACACGCCTGCGCCAACGATTCTGAGCATGCCTTTCAGCCGATGAAACCTTCCCACGCCTGCGCCGCCGCCTTTCTGGTCGGCCTGTTCTCCCCCTACACGGTGTCGCTCGTCGGCGAGATGCCAGTGGGTGAGCTCGTGCTGCTCGGCGTGCTCGGCTGGATGGCGGCCGTCGTCATGCTCGCGCACCGCTTGCCGGGCCGGATGTGGAACAACCCGCTTTTGCGCTGGATGCTCGTCTGTCAGGGAGTGGCGCTGGTCGGTTACGTAATCTCCGACTTCCTCTGGCACAGCAAGACCGTGGACGAGGTCCGCGGCTGGGCGCGCATGGTTTTTCTCGCCATCGACCTGCTGACGCTGGCTTACCTCTTCACCGAAGGCAGCGGACGCGCCTTGATCTGGCTGCTGTGGGGCGAGGCGGTTGGCGGCTCGATCCAGCCGCTTTTCATGCGGCCGTTGTTCGGTGAATACTGGAAGTTTGGTTTCGGATTGCCGGTCTCGTTGGCGGTGATTTTGCTGCTGCCGGGGATGGGATTTTGGGTCAGCCTCGCGGCGACGCTCGGTCTGAGCGCGCTGCACTTCGCGCTGAATTTCCGCAGTCTGGGCGGCCTGTTCTTCGTGTTGAGCGGGCTGCTGGTCTTGCAGCGGATGCCGCTCCGTTGGCGCGCAATCTGCATCCCGGTGGCCGCGCTGGTGGCCGTCGGTGTACTGGCTTGGATCGCGAACCGCTCGGCGACGGCGAACCGTTCGCACGACCTGCGCTCGGACATTTCGCGCAAGGCGATGCTCAAGGCTGCCTGGCATGGCGTCGAAGATCATCCGTTCATCGGCAACGGCTCATGGCTGGGTCGGTCCGGGGTCATCAACGACTATCTGGCGATCCGCTACGCGACGGCGCAGGAGGAACACCTCGGCGGCATCGGCCAGGAACAGGCCTCCCTCGACGACCCGCAATCCTACGCGATCCACTCCCAGATCCTCGTCGCGTTGGCGGAGGGCGGTATCCTCGGGGGAGCGTTCTTCCTGTTGTACGGTGTGTTGCTCGTGGCGAGCCTCGGCTACCACGTCACCCTCGGGGTGTGGACGCGGTACAGCGCGCTTTATCTTTTCATGTTGCTGCTGGCTCTTTTTAATTTAGCGATGTCGCCGTTTTCGGGGGTTCATCGCGTGTACATCGCCACGGCTGCCGGCCTCCTGCTGCTCCTTTGGAACGAATATTCCGCGCAACGCTCGGTGGTGCCGGTGTCGAAGCTCGCGCCAAAATGGAGGAGTCCATCCGCCGTCCACGGCTGAACCGCGTATGTCCGCCCGGAACGTCATCATCTACCGCCGCGACCTGCTCCCGTACTCGGAAACGTTCATCCGTGAACAGAGCGAGGCGTTGCGAGGCTTCGTGCCGTTTTACGCCGGGTTCCGGGACGTGCACGAAACGCGTCTGCCCGCCGAACGAACCCGGCTGCTCTCGGATGGTTCAACGATGGGTCGGCTACGGCTCGCCAACTACCGCCTCACGCAACGGGACCCCGCCTGGACCACACGTCTGCGCCGCCTGCGGCCCGCCCTGCTGCACGCGCACTTCGAGTGGGGCGGCAAGGACGCCCTGCCGCTCGCACGGGCGTTGCGGGTGCCCCTCGTCGTCACTTGCCACGGCAAGGACGTGACCGAACGCGCCGAGGACAAGTCCGGCTGGCTGGGCCGGCGTCTGCACGTCGCGCGGCGTCGGCGGCTGCACTCCGAGGGCACGTTGTTCCTGGCCGTGTCGGAGTTCATCCGGCAACAGATGCTCGCACGCGGCTATCCGCCCGAACGCACCCGCGTTCACTACATCGGCGTGGACACCGGCAAATTCGCGCCGCCCGCCGAACCCGCGCGGCGTGAACCGCTGGTGGTCTTCGTCGGCCGGCTCGTCGAGAAAAAAGGCTGCGAATACCTGATCCGCGCGATGGCCGAAGCCGCGCCCGCCCTCGGAGAGACCGAACTGGTCGTCATCGGCGACGGACCGTTGCGTCCGTCGTTGGAAGCCTTGGCCAAGGACAAACTGCGGCGTTACCGCTTCCTGGGCGTGCAGTCGCCCGAGCAAATCCGCGGCTGGTTGGGAAGGGCGCGGCTGTTCAGCGTGCCGAGCGTGGAAGCGACCTCCGGCGACAGCGAGGGTTTCGGCATCGTGTTCATTGAGGCGCAGGGCATGGGATTACCGGTGGTCAGCTTCCGCCACGGCGGCATCCCGGAAGCGGTCGCGCACGGCGTGACCGGACTCCTCGGCGACGAGCGCGATTGGCGCGGGCTCGCGGCCAACCTCGCCGCACTCTGCCAGGACGAAGCGCGTTGGCGGCAGATGAGCGTGGCCGCCCGCCAGCGGACCGTCGAGCGGTTCGACCTTTCGCGCCAGACCCGCACGCTGGAAGCATTTTACGAAGAAACGGTTGCCGCCGCGGCCGCCTCACCGGAACCAGCGTCCGGCGCGCGGGTCGGCAACGAAACCGCCTGACCGACCTCCTGCCCCGACGATGCGAACTTTTTGCATGGCCGAAGACCGGTCGGAAGACACCAGCCTGCGCCTGGCGTTGCTGAGCCTGCGCGCGCAGTGTCCGGCGGTGCCGCTGACCCTCTTTCGACCCGGTGCCAGCGAGGAGTTCCGCCGCTGGCTCCAGGAGTTCCCGCAGGTCACCCTCGTCGACCAGCGCCTACCCGGGGCCACCAACTGGAACTGCAAACCGCACGTGCTGCTCGCGCTGTTGGACCGGGGCTGCGAGGAAGTGGTCTGGCTGGACTCGGACCTGGCGTTCACGCGGCCGTTCACCTACCTCTTTGATGGGTTGCCCGCCGACACGCTCGTCGTCGCGGAAGACATGCGGTTCGCGGTGCCGCGCGGGACCCTCGCCCGGACCACGGAATGGCGGTTGCCCGTCGGCAAGGTGTACCCCGCGACGATCAATTCGTGCGTGTTGCGCGTGACCCCCGCGCACCGGCCTCTGCTCGCACGCTGGTGCGAGCTGATGGCCACGCCGCAGTACCAAGCCGCCCAGGCGGCAGAGTATTGGAACCGGCCCCTCCACTTGCGCGGCGATCAGGAACTGCTCAACGCGCTGCTCGGCTCGCAGGAGTTCGCGCACGTCCCGGTGCGCTTCCTGCGCGGCGGACGCGACCTCATCCATTGCAGCGGCCGCGGCCGCAGTTACTCGACGCGGGAACGCCTGCGCGGACTGTTCTCGCCCATTGCCCCCATCCTCCACAACCTGTCCGCGCTGAAAGCATGGCAACTGCTCGACGCCTCGCCGGCCGCAAAATCCAAAAATGCGTTCACCGAGCGGTTGTTCCTGGAGATTTCGCCCTACCTGACCCTCGCGCGCCGCTACGAGGCCGGACTGGCTCCGCAGACGGCCTGGCTGCACCACCGCACCGCCCTCGGCTCGCTGCTGCGCGCCCTCGGCTGCGGGCACTACGCCCTGGCGGGCCTGCCGTTGATTGCCGTTCTCTCTCTCTGGCGCGTCATTCAAGGCGGCTGGAAACGCAACTGACCGATGACGGCGCGCACGCAACTGACCAACATCCAGGGCTTGAGGGCGGTGGCCATCCTGCTGGTAGTCGTTCGTCACATCCAGGTCTACATGGCACGCCACACGGGCGATCCTCTTACTCTGGGTTACTTTCTGGTGGGCGACATGGGGGTGGACCTTTTTTTCGTGATCAGCGGCTTCATCATGGTCGCCGCCCAGCCGCTTCCGTGTGCGGGCACGACGCGAGTCACCGGATTTCTGGCGCGGCGCGTCACCCGCATCTATCCGTTGTACTGGCTGTACTCGCTTCCGGCGTTGGCGGTCTACTTCTGGCGACCCGGCTGGCTGCACCGCTTCGACGCCGGGATGCGCGTGGACCTGCTGCGCTCGTTTTTCTTGTGGCCGCAGCCGGGTTGGCCGCTCCTGGGTCAGGCGTGGTCGCTGGTTTACGAGATGTATTTCTATCTGGTGTTCGCCGGATTGCTGCGGCTGCGGGGGAAATGGTTCGGCTACGGCCTGCTCACCTGGGCGGGGGTGGTGCTGGCCGGCAACGGGGTGCTCGCGGCCTTGCCCGCGTTGGATCGACCCGAGACGCGGGTGTTGGTCTCCATGTTGACTTTGGAATTCATCGCCGGCGCGCTGGTGGGTCTGGCCGTCGGTCGGTTGCGAAGCCAGCCGCCGCCGTGGTGGGGTTGGCTGCTCGTCGGGCTCGGCGTCGCCTGGCTCGCAGGAATGGTGTCGCCGCTCGGCGAACATCTGATGACGGGCAGACGCCTGTTCGTCTACGGCCCGCCCGCGCTGGCCCTGGTGTGCGGTGCCGTCCTGCTGGAACGCGCCGGCACCCGGACGCCACGTTTGCTGACTACCATCGGCGATTGGTCGTACTCGATCTATCTCTCGCACATTTTCATCATTGCCGGGCTGGCGCGCCTCGTGTCGCCAGATGGAATCCATCATCCGGCGACGGAAACTTTTTCCTTTGCCGTGTGCCTCGGCGCGGTTCTCCTGTTCGGGGGAATCAGTTACCAGTTTGTGGAACGGCCATTGCTGCTCTTGACCCGGCAGAGACTTGCCGCCCGGTTTCTCCAACCTGCCGGCCCCCTCGTGACTGTCCCGTCCTCTCCCATCGTGAAACGCCGCTTGCTCATCCTCACTCCCACCCTGGGCACGTCGCCTTACCTGGACGAAACGGTCGGGTCCATCGACCGGCTCGACTGGCCGCTCGACCACGTGCTCGTCTGCCCGGCCGACCGGATCGCCGAACTCGCGGCGCGTTTCCCCGGCCGGCGGATCGTGGCGGACGCCGGACGCGACGGAGGACTGTACGGCGCGCTCAACGCGGGCCTGCACGCGGCGGCAGACCTGGACTGGGACTGGTTCACCTATCTCAACGACGACGATCTGCTCACGCCGCGCTTCGCCGAGTTGCTCGCCCGTCACGACGCCGGCGGCGATCTTGCCAGCGTCGGCTACGGCGACGTGCGAACCATCGGCGAAACCGGCGACTCGCTCGGCTGCATGACCGTCGAGTCAAATCCACGATACTTCCCCGCTCTGTTGCAAGGAGGGATCAGTCCCGTGGGACAGCAAGGCATGATTTTCGGCGCGCCGGTCGTACGGGTGTTGCGCGGTTACGATGAGCAGTATTCGGTCTGTGCGGACCTGGATTTCTGGGCGCGGGCGTATGCGCAGGGATTTGCCTTTCGGTACCATCCCCTGGAAGCCGGTCGTTTCCGCGTTCGCCAAGGCCAGATCTCCGGGGCGGTGTCTCTGTTGAGCGGGCAGATGGCGGACATCACGCGCCGACACTTTCCCGTGCCCGTGGCGGCGAGCGCGAGGCGTTTCGCCCGCTGGCGTTACCGGTGGCGCAACCTTCCCCGTTACCTTGCCCGTCTACGGGTTGTCGGATTTGCCCGCAGCCTGGACGTGCTCCAGGCAGGCGGCCGGCGTGCGGCGGGTTCTGTTCCATGACGCCGGCGCTTCCCGATGACTTCGAGTTGGTCGTCCTCAGCGATTTCGCGCACGCGAACGGGGGCGCTCCGGCGGTCGCCCTCCAGACGGCGCGCCATCTCGCCAGCATCGGAGTTCCGGTCACGGTGTTCAGCGCGGTCGGGCCGGTCGATCCGATGCTGGCGCAAACGCCGAACCTCTCGGTGGTCTGTCTGGAACAGGAAGAGATCGTCCGCGATCCACGCCGCCTGCGCGCGTTCCTGCGCGGCGTGAAGAACGTCCCGGCCCGGCGTGCGTTGCGCACCCTGCTCGCCGGCAAGGACCCCGCCCGGACGGTGGTCCACGCTCACCAGTGGACGAAGGCTCTCTCCCCGGCCGTGCTGGCGGAAACCCTAGACCGTCACTTCCCGCTGGCGGTGACGCTGCACGATTTTTTCCTGGTCTGCCCCAACGGCGGGTTCTTCGTCTACCCGCAGCTCGAACGTTGCCAGCGAACCCCGCTGTCGTTGTCCTGCCTGGGCTGCCGTTGCGACCGCCGCAGCGAACTCCACAAGGTCTGGCGCACGGCGCGCACCTGGGCGCAAAACGGCTGGTGGCACGTCCCGTCGCGCGCCAGCCAATTCATCGGCGTGTCTGCTTTCAGCGCGGAGATCGTTCGTCGGCATTTGCCGTCCGACGTTCCGCTGGAGGTGGTGCATCCCCCGTGCGAACGGGTGGACCTCGGACCGGTCCCGGTGCCTACCAACGACCTGTTTCTCTTCGTCGGCCGGATCGTGCCGGAGAAAGGTCCCGACCTGTTCGCGGAGGCCGCGCGGCGGTTGGGAGTCAAAGCGGTCTTCGTCGGCGACGGGGAACTGCGCGCGCGGCTCCAAGCCGAGTATCCGCAACATGAGTTTGTCGGCTGGTTGGACGAGGGCGGGGTGGATGGTTGGATGCGGCGTGCTCGCGCGCTGGTCTTTCCGTCGCGTTGGTACGAAACCCTGGGCCTCGTCGCGGTGGAAGCCGCCGCGCACGGCTTGCCCGTGGTCGTGGCAGACAGTTGCGCGGCGAGCCGCTTCCTCAAGCATGGCCAGAACGGACTGCACTTCCGCAGCGGCTCGGTGGACTCGCTGGTCGAGCAACTGGCACAACTCCGCGACGACGCGCTCGCCGCACGCTTGGGACGAGGCGCCTACGATTGGTATTGGCAAAACCCGTGGACCCTGTCCGCGCACTCCGACGCGCTGCTGCGCATCTACGCGCGGATGCTCGCGGGAACCTCCCAGGAGTCCTCCCGATGAACCGGCCCGCCGCTCCCGGGGATGCTAGGCCTTTGTGCGTGCTGCTGGTCATCGAGCCAGGCAAGGACGGCGCGTTCCGGTTCGTGGAACAACTCGCGTACTTCCTCCGGCGGCAGCCCGGCGTGTCGGTACACCTGGCGTATTCAAGCGTCCGCGGCAGCCCCGACCTGCACACCCTCGTCCAAACGCTGGAACGTCACGGGGCAAAAACCCTCGACCTGCGCACCACCAACGCGCCGCGTCCGGCGGACCTCGTCGCGTTCGCGCGGTTGCGCCGGCTCGTGCGAAAAACACGGCCCGACGTGATCCATGCCCATTGTTCAAAGGCCGGCGTGCTCGCGCGTCTGCTGGCTTGGACAAATATCCGCACGCCGATGGTCTACACGCCGCACGCATACTACCAGATGTACGGGCCGGCGAGTTTGAAGAAGCGGTTTTTCCTGACGGTGGAACGCCTATTTGCCCGCACTGGGGTCACACTGCACACGTCGCGCAGCGAGGCGGACTATGCGCGCCGGCTGTTGGGGGTGCCACCCGGCCAGCAACAGTACACCCGCACCGGGGTGGATTGCCAACGCTTCCGTCCAGCCCTCGATCCGGAGGAGAAAGCGGTCCTGCGCAGACGCTTCGATCTGCCAGCGGACGCCCGGGTTCTCGGCACCGTGGCGCGTTACAGCGAGCAGAAGGACCCGCTGACCCTTTACCGCGCGGTCGTCGCCGTCCTGGAAAAAACACCCGGAGTTTACTTCGCGCACCTGGGAACCGGGGAATTGTTGCCGTCCGTGATCGCACTGCTCAACACGGCTCCATCCGAGGTCCGCGCGCGAATCCGGCAGATCGAGCGGTGTGAAGATTTGCCGGGCTTCTATCGGATGTTGGACGGGTTCGTGTTGGCGTCCCGCTACGAAGGGTTTGCGCTGGCGCTGCTAGAGGCGTTGGCTTCCGGGCTTCCGCTGATTCTCTCCGAGTGCCCGGGAAACACGGACCTGCGGGAGTACGGCTTGAACGATCTACGTTGGACCGCCGTGGGCCATGCCGACCAACTGGCAGCACAAATGTCCGCCTGCGCCGCGGCGGGATCGCACGGCAACAACCACCGCGAGATCACGGCCGGCGCGTTCGGCGGTGATGTCGGGTGCGAGGACGTTCTGCGCTGCTACCGATCCATACACGCGGCACCAGGCAGCGCGGGAGCTTCACGAGAGGTCACCGCACGCCCGGGCTCCGCTCGGTGAAGGGCGTAAGTATGCGTCCAGGCCTGACTCCTGCCCATCCTCCGGCCGAATGCGGGGTGCCTCGACCCGGTGACGGACGGCTGAGTGAGTCCGGTGGGAGCAGGTGCAACTCTGGGCCTGCAACCGTGCGAATTCCCCGTCCGGCTGGCTCAGCAGATGTTGCATGGAACCAAGTTCCACCAACCGGCCCGCCTTGAGCACCGCGATCTTCTCCGCCCGCCGCAAACTGCTCAACCGGTGGGCCACGATGAAGGTCGTTCGGCCGATCATCAAGCGATCCAGGGCGTGCTGTACCAGAGCCTCGCTTTCCACGTCGAGCGCGCTGGTCGCCTCGTCCAGGATGAGCACGCGGGGGTCCCGGACCAGCGCCCGCGCGATGGCCAGCCGCTGACGCTCCCCGCCGCTGAGGCGCGCGCCGCGCTCCCCGAGGCGGGTGTCGAGACCGAGCGGCAGCCGCGCGATGAACTCCGCCGCGTTGGCGTCCTCCACGGCCGCACGCAACCGGGACTCGCTCGCGTCGCGCACGCCGTGGAGGATGTTTTCCCGCACCGTGCCCTCAAAGAGCAGGGTTTCCTGGCCGACGACCGCCACCCGCCGGCGGAAACTGGACAGGTCCACGGCGCTCATGTCCACCCCGTCGAGCAGCAAACGGCCGCGGACGGGGACGTGGAAGCCGAGCAGCAGCCCGAGCAGCGTGCTCTTGCCCGCGCCCGAGGCCCCGACGATGCCCAGGGTTTCTCCCGGGACCACCCGCAACGAGAAATCCACCAACGCGGCCCGGCCCACCTTCTGCGCGGGGTAGGCGAACGAGACGTTCTGCAACTCGAACGCTCCACGCACGTCTGGAAATTGGCGCTTGCCGTGACGGGTCTCCAGGTCCGCGCAGGTCAGCACCTCGTCCAGGCTGCGCAGGCTCTCTACGCCCCGCGCCGCCACGGACAGCATGTCCAGGAACCCGGTCAGCACGGTGGTCAATACCGCGAAGTAACCGCCGATGAGCACCACGTCGCCCGGGGTCAGCGGGAGGATGCGCCGGTAGCTCAGCCAGCCGGTGAAGACCAGCCCCAGCAGGCCGAACTCGGCGAAAACCACCCAGGCGGCGGCGTGGGCTTCCCCGTACTGCCGGTCCAGCCGCAACCCGGCCGCCTGCACCCGGCCGAGGTGTTCTTCCGTGCGGGCGAGTTCGTCGTCCTCGACGGCGTGCGCGCGGGTCATCAGGATCATGTCGAGCATCCCCCGCAAGCGGGCGGACAGATCCTCGGATTCGCGCCGGAAGCGGTGGCTCGCCTCGTTCAGGCGCTCACGCAGGAGGGAATGCAGGCCCGCCGCCGCCGGGGTGGTCAGCAGCAGGATCGGCACGAACCCCGGGGCGCGCCAGGCGACCACCGCGAGGGTGACCAGCACCGTGCAGAGCGCGTACAGGCCGCTGCTGTAAAGCTCCCGCAGGGTCAGGCCGACGTTTTCCACGTCGTGCATGACCTTCGACTGCAAGGCACCGCTGTTGGCGTGCTGATGGTAGGAAACGGAGAGGAGCTGAAGATGGCGGCAGACGGCCAGGCGCAGCCGGGCTTCGATGCGGCGCACCGCGAGGGAAAGCGTCCGGTAGTGCCAATTATGGGTCACGAGGTGTTGCAGGATGAACGCCGTGCCCCACGCGGCGCTCCAGCCCAGGCTGCTCAGGGAATGAGTGGCGGGAGCAGAGACGGTTTCGATCACGTTGGCCGTGACGAGGGGCAAGACCCAGAAGGGACTGCTCCGAACGAACCAAATCGCGGTGGAGACTCCGAGCAGGCGGCGCTCGGGCCAGTACAACGCCAGCAACCTGCGCCAAGCCCGACCCGGTGGGGGCGCATGGTTCCTCAAAGGGCTGGGCGAAGGTGGGCTTTCCAACAATGGGGAAGTAGTGATGGAGATGAAAGACGACGGCGGGACGTGCTTTCTTCAAGCGGGCAAGCCGGGAAACTGAGCAATACGCCTGCCGCTGCCAAGCAGATTCCGGTTGTTTGTAGCGCAGCCTCTGTTGGCAGGGGATCGCGTCGGGACATTTCTCCTCGCGCTCCGTCGGTGAAAAGCGTTTGCTACCGTCTCCCGTGCGCTACCCCGTTTACTTCGTGCTCTGCGTAATGATCCTGTCACTGTTGGAGTTTCGGACCGTGCATTTGATCCAGGGGCGCAACCTTCCCGCCGAAGTGGAAGCAGCGGCGGGAATCCTTTCCGGTCATCCTTATTGGAAGGCGTACCAGAACCGGCTGCTCGGGCCGGCGGTGGTGGGTTGGACGGCCCGCCTGACAGGTCTGCCACCCGCCGGCGTCTACCAGGGTTTCTGTTTCGGGCTTCTTTGCACGACCAACGCCGTCGGCGGTTGGCTTTTTCGCCGTCCGGGCGGATTGGCGGAGCCTGCCTGGGGCTACGCCATTGCTTACGCCGGGTTGTTCGTGGCGTTCCAGGACCCGGAGTGGCTTTACCTGTGGGACTACGTTGACCTGGTGACCATGCTGCTGTTTGCGTGGGCGGTCATCATGGGAGGATGGCGCTGGTGGCAGTTCACCCTGCTTTTCCTGGTCGAACTCGCCAACCGGGAATCGGCGCAGTTCATGGCGCTGTGGTTGGTGCTGGAGGCGCTGCTCCCCGAGACAAAATCCGGAGGCCGCGCGGGAAAGTGGGTGGACCTGCCGCGCCTGGGACTTGGCGTGGGGCTGGGCGTGGTGGGCACGGGATGGACGCATTGGGTTCGGAACGCGCTCTGCGCGGGAGAAACCGGGGTCGTGCCGAGGCCGGAGATCACCGAGTTTGCCGATGGGCAGTTCTTCATGGGACGCGTGACCCTGGACCTGCTGCGCGATCCCTGGAACCTCGCGGCGACCATGCTGGGGGTGTTGCTGGTGGCCCTGGGATTTCTCCTGTGGCAGGCGCGGCGACCGCTCGGACGGCGCGCCTGGAAGGTCGCGGCGCTGCTCGCGGCGTTGGTCGCGGCGAATTTGTTCCTGTCGTTCATCTACGAGCTGCGGGTCTGGTTCGCGCTGTTGCCGTTCGCGGTCTGCCTGGCCTATCGCGGGCGGACCGACGCCGCGAAAAATGACTCCTCCGAGCAAAGCGCACCCATGTACAGTGGCCGCCCATGAAGCGTGTGGCCGCCCTGGCGCTGACCATCCTGATTACTCTGCTGCTGGTGGCCAACAGCGCGGACTTCTTCCGCCAACCCTACCAGGAGGTCTGGGATTCCGCCGCCAACTCCCTTTCCGTGCTCCGCGCCAAGCACTTCGCGCAGGTTTACGGACCCTATTCCCGTTGGGGTTTCTACCATCCCGGCCCCACGCTTTTCTACGTGCAGGCTCTCGGGGAATGGCTGTTCCACGACACTCTGGGGTGGACTTGTTCGCCCTTCGCCGGGCAGGTGGTCGCGCATGCCCTCGTCATGAACGGCTTCTTCGTGGCGGCGCTCATGATCCTGGCCCACTGGCTGCTCCCGGGCCGGCCGCGCTGGTGGTTCCTGTGCGGGGCCTTGGCCCTGGCGGTGCCGCACTTCACGGCGATGGGGAGGGTTCCCTCCTACGACGTGCTGCGGGGTCCATCCGCCTTCCTGAGCCCCTGGAGTGCCCATGCGCTGGTGCTGCCTTTCTTGTGCCTGCTGGCGGCGGGGAGCAGCGTCGCGGCAGGTCGGGCGGCGGACCTGCCGGTCCTCGCGCTGGCGGGCGGTTATCTGCTGCAACTGCACGTCGCGGAGCCGATGTTCGTTTTCCCGGTGTTCGCCTTGGCGTACGGCGGGCTGGCGAGACGGGCTGCCCTCCCGGGCCGCTGGCTGGGGTCGCCGTGGCGGGTTTGCCCGCGGGTCCACGTCGCCGCCGGGCTGATCCTGCTGTTCTTCGCGCTGCCCTTCCTGTACGACCTCGCCCGGGGGCGGGATTCCAACTTGGCCGTGATCTGGCAGCACGTCCGCGAGTACCACACGCACAAGCCGCTGGAGCGGGCGGTTTTCTATTTCCTGATGTTCGGCGCTTACACGGCTTACAACCCCGCGGACAACGAGTTCGCGGCTTACGACCACGCGGGGATGTGGGCGTTCCTACGGGCGCATGCCGGGCTTTACCTCCTCTGGAGCGTGGTGGCGGCGGCGGCCTTTTGGGCCATTCTCGCCGCGTGGCGGGACAGGAAAACCGCCGGTGAACGCGGCGAGGGGAACCCGGGTGGCCGCTTTCGCGCTTGGGCAGCGGTCTTTCTGGGACTGATCATCGCGCTGACCTTGCGTTGGAACAGCCACCAGGACGACCAGATGTTTTACTTCAACTCCTGGTTTACCTTCGCGGTCTACTATTTTGCCGCGCTGCTCGCCCTGGCGGTGGGATGCGCTGCATTGCGCCGGACCATCGGCCCGGGCTGGCTGGAACGCGGCCTCGGTGCGGGCATCGTGTGCGCAGCGGCCGTCAGCCACGCGTCCGCCTTGCGCCTCACCGATCCCGACCCGGCCGCGACGCGGGCGCTGCAAGCCGACATCTTGCGCCTGAAGACGGAGTCCCGGGCAACCCCAGCTGGTTTGGAACCGGACCCGGTGCGGCTGTTGCACTTCGAGTACGACACGTCGCCGGTCGCGGTCGGGGTGGCGCTGCAACTCGCCCGGGACGGCATCCCTTTCTGCACTGAGAACCGCTGGCACGCCTACTTCGGGGATGCCTTGGACTGGAGTCATTCGCCCGTTGCCGCGTTGCCCGGGGGAACCGTGCAGGTCTGGCGCTTTTTACACGCACCTTCTTCCCCATCCGGGGTCCATCTCACCACCCCACCCTACCTGTTGGAATTTTTCCACGCACCGGATGATCTCATCGTCCTTTCCCGTGACCTGCCCCTCGACCCGGCGACGCCGGGCGGGGCGGCCATCCGCTTCGGTCCGGGCGGGGACGCGCCGCGTTACGGCGTGGGAGGTTGGTTCACCGCCGACGACGGCCAGACGTGGATCGACGATCCGCACGCCCTGCTCGCCTTCGAACCCGTGCCGGTCGTCCCGGCGGAGGGAGAAATAGAAATCACCCTCGCCGACCTCGCTTCCGTGCTCAGCCCCGCGAAGGAGGCCACGCTCCAACGTTTGCGGGTGTTCTTTGACGGGCAACCGCTCGGAGCGGAGGCCGTGCTGACGCCGGAACCCATCACTGTGATCTACTGGCTGCCGGTGGCACGTTGGAACGCCGCCGCGAACGCGCCCGGAGCGTTGGGCGGCCGTCTGCTGCTGGAACTGCCCGACGCTCTCCCCGCTCCGAAGCCCAACGCCTTCGCCCCGCAGCCGCCGAAGCCAGTGATCGGCCTGGGACTACGGGAGATTCGTTTCCGGCTGGTGGAACCCGCCTCACGGTGAGGCTGCCTCGCTGGGTGGCACCGTCGTCCAACGCGGCTCGCGCACGGCAAACAGCATGGGCCGGTTGTCCCCGGCCGGAATGACGCTCCGCCCCTGCCCCACGCACGACAGAACGTTGATGCCCGGCTTCCAGGGACCACGAACCAGCAGAGGCGTCCATTGGTTCACCTCGGACGCTGAGAAGCTCCATCGCAGCACGGTCTGGCCGTTCACCATGATCTCCAAGGTCTGCCCCGCCATGCGCGGACGCACGCTCACCGCCAACGCCGAGTCCGGCGGCGGCGCGGGCCAGCCGTTGTCGGGCGGCAGGTAGAAATCCGCGTAGTGCGAACTCTCGTAGTAGGTGCCTTCGCTGTCGAAGTCCGGGTAGTACACTCCCAGCGCGTGCGGCGGGGGCGTGCTCCGATAAACGCCCTCTTGCACCACTTCGGTGGGCAGGGAAGAGGCAAAGTCTTGTAAGGCTTGCGTCAGCCGGGGGGCGAGTTCCGGCCGGGGCGCGTAGAACGAGACGGTCTGCGAGGCGCACACCCGGTTGTCAGGGATGGTCCAACGTCCGATGGGGACTCCCCATTCCGGCAGCTGACCGCCATAAATCCCCGCCCAGGTATCGTAAACGACGATGACCTGCACGTCGTACCGCGCCAGGAGGCGGCGCACCGCCTCCTGGTCGTAGGTCTGGGCGTGGAGGCGGCGCATGACCTCCTGGTTGACCAAACCAGCGAGGTCACACAGGCGGGTGTCGGCGTAAAAGGCAATGTTGCCGATATCGTTTGCCGCCACACCCTCCCCCTCGTAGTACCGGTGGAGGAAGCGGGCCATCTGGTGCTGCTGCTCGTAGATGTTCCGGCAGCCGGGCACCAGCGTCCCGCAGGACTCGACGGTGCGCTGCCAAAAGGGCAGCCCGAACAACCCGAGGGTCAACGCCCAAGCCGCCAGGGAGGGCCAAGCGGTGGGTTGCCGCCAACCTCGGAAAGGTTGCCCGGACAGCAGGTCAACCAACGCGACTCCGACCACGACGCACCCCGACGCCACCAAGTAGGCTTCGTAGCGGTAGAACCAGCCGAGTGCGGCGAATTGCAGTTGAGCCACGGTGCCCGCCAGCGTCAGGAACAGCAACAAAGTCGGGTAGGTCCAGAAGCCCGCGCCGCGAACAAACCGTGCCACCAGCAAGACCGCCAATGCGAGCACCAGAAAGAGCATGTGCGGGTTGTCGGTCATCTGGACGTAGCCCCGTTGCGCGTAGGTCAGCAAATCGGCCAGGCCCAGGCTGGCGGGCCGGGTGCCTTTCAGGAGGACGGAGCACGGCAGAAGCGGCCAGCCCTGGGTCAAGGAGAACATCCCGAACGCAACGATCGGGGCGGCGGCGACCGAGGGGACCGTCAGTGCCAGTCTCCACTTCCGTTGGCACGCCAGGAGAACGGTCGCCGCCCCTACCAAAAACATTCCCTCGTAGCGCGCGAGCGTCAGCACGAACGCCGTCGCAGGCAACGCCCAACGCGGAGGCACCGGAAAATGGGCGTCTTCTTCCGCCAGGGAGCGGCCGGCCAGATCGAGAAAAATGAGGCTGACCAGCGCATGAAAGCAGTGCTCCATGCCGATAAGGACCAGCAAAGGCAGTGGGGTGAATGCCACCGCGGCGAGCAACGCGGCAAAAACCAGCCCGGACGCTGCTCCGGCACGGCGCAGGGTTCTCCCCGCGTACCAGAGCAGGCCGAGGGCGGACAGGAGGTTGAGCGCCAGCGTGGCGTACGCGTTGACGCCGGTGACCACGAAGCTGGCGGCGAGCAGCAGCGGCCACGCCAGCGAGGAGATGCCCGAATCAAAGCCGTTGGGTGCGCTGTAGGTCCAGACCCCGTGCCGGACGAGGTTCTTGGCTACGGCCAGGTGACCGTAGGCATCGTCAATCGGGTACTCCCAATGCCCGGCGTTCCCGGCGAGCACCTGACGCACGAAATAACCCGTCACCGCTAACAACAACCCGCTCGCGACCAGCAGAGGCCACGCGGCGGCGAGGCTTCGCCAGCGATGCACCGCTGGAGCGGACGGCTCCGGCAAAGACCGGATAGATGGAGCGGCAGACATGGAGAGGAATGGCGCGAGCGGGCGGAAAGTGCCGCCCAGCATGTAGCGCACTCCCCGGCGCACCGTCCAGAGATTCTCAACGGCCTGCGTTCAAGGCATCGGTCGGTGGCGGCGGCGAAATCTACGCTTGTGGATGGACCTGGACAGATGTTAGGAAGCCGCTCCTTTCTACCCTGACCGTGCCGTGCATCCTTTCCACTCCTCGCTTTCTGCCCCGTCGGAGGAACCGGCCATGACGCCTGAGTTCCATTTCTGTCTGGTGGTGGTGTTCAACCATCGTTTCGAGCAGAACCTCCCCTTGTTGCGGGCGCTGTACCGTGGCCGCTTTTCCACGGTGCGCTTTCTGATGCCGTTCTACCGTGGCGACGAACCCGACGTGGTGCCCGTTTTCGATAGCTCGGCCACTTTCCAAGGTTACTTCGCGCAGGCCCGGCGAAGCCTTGCCACCGAGGGCTTCAGTCATTATATCTTTGTCGCGGACGACCTCCTGCTCAATCCGGCGATCAACGAGACGAACCTCGCCCACTACCTGCGGCTCCAGCCCGGGGGTGGTTACACCAAGTTCCTGAAGCCTTTTTCGTCGCTCACCTCGCGCTGGACCCACTTCAACCGGACGCTGCGGGCGCTACGCTTCGACGAGTTCGTCAATGCCCGCGCCGAACTCCCCCCGCGCGAGGAAGCCGTGGCGCGTCTGGCGGCCTACGGCCTGGAGTGCCGCCCGCTCGGCTGGCGCAACCTAGAGACCAGCCCCGGCCCGTGGTGGCACCGGATCAAGGAGGGCATGAGCGCCCTGTGGTTGATTCGTCAGCGGCGGAAAGGGCGCGGTCTGGTTTATCCCTTGCTGATGGGCTACGCCGATTTGCTGGTGGTGCCCGCGGCGGCTCTGCCCGAGTTTTGCCATCTGTGCAGCGTCTTCGCAGCGATGGGAATTTTCGTGGAGTGCGCCGCCCCCACCGCGCTCGCGCTGGCGGTGCCGCACCTCAGTCTGGAGTGTGACCTCGACGAGCAAGGCTTGGAACTCTGGAGCGACGCCGACCGCGACGCTTTCTGGAACCGGTACTCCGCGCGGCTGCCGGAACTGCTGAACAACTTCCCGGAGCGATGCCTGTACGTGCATCCCATCAAGTTGCCGCACTGGCAGACCGATGAAGGGTGACCGCAGCCAGTTTTCGGTTGAAGATCCCATCACTCACTGGTCGGAGCCAGGAGTATACGGGATACACTCACAAGCACGGAGAACTTCACTTGGTGACGTTCTTGCCGCTCGCGAAATCGTAGAAGAAGCGCGGATTCGTGGTGTAACGTCCGGCGTTGTCGGAATTGGGATAATAGTAGACCACCGACTTCAAGCCGAAATCGTACAGATAGGGAAACGGAAAGTCCGGGCTGGTATAGAAAAAGTCGCTGCTCTCAAAGTCGTAGAAGTAGACCCCGCCGTGCCCATCGGCGGCGTCGAACACATATTGCCAGCCGAGGTCGAAATGGAAGACGTAGTGCGGGTCGCTCAGGAACGCATAGTAACCGGAGGGATTTCCGGTGGGAAAAGCCAGGTAGTAGACCCTTTCGCCAAGCGGCGTTTCACCCGTGAAAAACGGCGGCGCGGTGGCAACCGTCAGCTCAAAGATCGTGCCCTCGTCACTGGCTCCGCCAGCGGAGGTCATGCCGTAAAGGTGGCCGTCGTTGCCGGCGACCAACGCGGTCTGAGGTTGGGACCCGTCGCGGCCGCTAAAAAGGTACAGGGTTATCAGCACGCCGGCGGGCGTGATTTGAAAGATCGTGCCATCGCCGTTCGCGTCGCCGCCGTCGAGGTCGTGCCGTAAAGGTTGCCGTCTCCATCCGGCAGCAGTCCGGCATAAGGCTGCGATCCATCGCCGTTGCCGTTGAAGGCGTGCAAAGCGGTCACCACGCCGCAACCGCAATGCGTGGCGGCTTGTCCGCATGACGCGGCGTTTCGCATGACCGGTCCCGAACTGCTGGACCGGGTCTCGCGGGGGCATTGAACCCTGCGCGGATTGCGCGACGATAGTCGCTTGCCTGTTACGGGTCACAGCATTTTCCGTTTGCCGGTGAGAGTTCCCAGCTCTGGCAGGGGCTACGGAAAGGTCACGCGCAACTGAAAACCGCTTCACGATTACCTTTGCCCAAGCGAGAATCAACGGGCAAAAATCGTGCGTTGGGCGAGAACTTTTTCCTGGTAGATCTCCCGGGTTTGCCGAGTCCGCTCCATGCCGCTAGTCTCCGCGATCGGCACATCCCACCAAGTGCCTAGCCCCGGCATCCGCTTGTCAGGGTCGGCGGGCACCACCACCACCGACACACCCGCTCGCTTTTGTGCTTCCTTGATTGCCGCGGTGATCTCGGAAGGCGTGGAGGCAAAAACCGCGTGCGCGCCCATCGACTCGGCGTGCTTGACGTAATCCACCGGGATGTAATCACCCGTGAGGGTGCCACGCCGGTGATCGCGGAAGCGCAGTTCGTTGCCGAAATCCTCCACTCCGCAGGCGCGCTGCAAACCCAGGATGCATTGGTAGCCATGGTTATCGACCAACACGATGGTGAAAGTAAGTCCCTCGCCAACGGCCGTCACGATCTCCGAGTTCATCATCAGATACGTGCCGTCGCCGACCATCACCACGACCTCGCGCCCGGGTTCCGCCAGCTTGACGCCGATCCCGCCGGGAATCTCATAACCCATGCACGAGAATCCGTATTCGAGGTGGTACGCCTTCGGGTCCTCGGGGCGCCAGAGTCGCAGCAACTCACCGGGCATGCCCCCGGCCGCACATACCACGGTGGCCTTACCGCCGACGGCGTCGTTGACCAGGCCGATCACCTCGAACCCGGCCAAAGCACGGCCGTCTTCCTTGACCGTGCGGATCTCGGTGACCCGGTCATCCCATTGCGTTTTGAGGGTGTGGGCTTCCGCCTTGTAGTCGTCGGAAACTCCCCGGTAGCCGCTTGCTTGCAGGGCACGGTGCAATTCGGTCAATCCACGTTTGGCGTCCGCCACCACCGGCAAGGTCGAGAGTTTGCTGGCGTCCATCGGCGAGACGTTGATCCCGACGAAGCGGACCGCCGCGTTCTGGAACTGCGACTTGGAGGCGGTGGTAAAATCGGACAGGCGCGTGCCGACGGCGAGGATCAAGTCAGCGTTCCTGGCCAGTTCGTTGGCGGAGGTAGCGCCGTTGGAACCCACCGGCCCGGCGTTCGAGGGATGATCCCAGCGCAAGGCACCCTTGCCCGCCTGAGTCTCCACGACCGGCACCCCAAAAGCCTCCGCGAACTCCCGCAGTTCATCCCAGGCTTCCGAATAAATGGTCCCGCCGCCTGTGATGATGATCGGGCGCGTGGCACCTTGCAAGCACCGCACCACTTCCTGGACGAGTTCCGGCTCCGGCAGGGGACGGCGCACCTGCCAGACCCGTCGCTCAAAGAACTCCGCCGGCCAGCGGTACGCCTCGGCTTGCACATCCTCGGGGAGACAGACCGTCACGGCTCCCGCCTCGGCCGGGTCGGTCATGACGCGGAACGCCTCCGGCAGACTGGCCAGCAGTTGCTCGGGCCGGTTGATGCGGTCGAAGAACCGCGACACCGGCCGGAACGCGTCGTTGGCGCTAACGTCGCGCTCCAGCGGATGCTCAATTTGTTGGAGCACCGGGTCGGGGATGCGGTTGGCGAAGTAGTCGCTCGGCAGCAGGAGGACAGGCAGTCGGTTCACGGTGGCCACTCCCGCTCCGGTGACCATGTTGAGCGCCCCCGGCCCGATCGAGGTGGTGCACGCAAAAGTCGCCAGCCGGTTGCGATGCTTTGCAAACGCGGCGGCGGCGTGGACCATGCCCTGCTCGTTCTGAGGACGGTAGAAACGCAGCTCTTCCCTCTGACTGTACTCCGCCAGTCCCTGCCCCAGACCTGACACGTTGCCGTGGCCGAAAATGCCCCAGAACCCCTCGATGAAGCGGTTCTCGCGGCCATCGCGCCTGACGTACTGCGCCGCCACGAAACGTACCAGCGCCTGACCAACGGTGAGATGAAGGGTCTTGTCCATGGAACAGGGACGATGCTCGTCTAGCTTCGGTCAGCGGTATTCACCCGCGTACTTCTCGACTTTGTCCACGTTTTCCTTGGTCACGAAGCCGGGACCGGACGAGATGTTGCCCGCTTCGTAGATCGGCTTGAGGCCGTATTGCTCCAGACGCTTCTGGAACTTCGGGTCCGCCTTGAGCGCTTCCTGCACCTTGGCCATGTCGGTGGTCTTGTCGCGCTTCATGATCGCGAACACCGCCACCGGGATGTAGCCCTGGAGATAAGGCTGCTGGTCGATGGCGTAGTTGATGGTGCCATCCTTGATGCCTTTGATGATGTCAGGCGACAGATCGAAGGTGCCGAAGAACATCTTTCCGGCGAGACCCATCTTGCGGATGGCGGGCAACGCGCCGGCGGAAGAATCCGGCCCGAGCGCGAGCACGGACTGGGTGTCGGAGTGCGCGCGCAGGTAGGCGCTGACTTTGTTGTCGATGGTCGTGGGATCAATCCCCGTGTCGAGCGTGTAGGGCTTGAAGTCCACGCCGAGTGCATCCGCATATCCCCGGCTGCGCTCGAAGGAACTGGCGTTGGTCGCGTAATGGTTCACGCAGACATACGATTTGATCCCGGCCGCCTTGGCCCGCTCCCCGGCCGCTTTGCCGGCCGCGTACTCGGGCTGGCCGACGTGCATGAGCGCGCCGAGCTGCTTGCTCTGCTCGACCGTGCCGGAGTTGATCGTGATGATCGGGATCTTCTTCGCCCGCACGAGTTCGGCGGGCTTCTTGAGCACGTCAAAGTCCGCGATGTCGAAGATCACGCCGTCATAGTTGCGCGCGGCGGATTGTTCGATGATGCGTGCCATGTCAGCCAGGTCTCCGTTCGGCGGATTGCGGTAATCCACCGTGACGTTGAAGTCCTTGCTGGCATCCACGACGCTGTTTTTCACCGTGTTCCACCAGGTATCGGAGTCTGGCGCGTGACTGACGAGCACGTAGCGGCCGTCGGCGGCGGATAACGTGCCAACCGTGAGAACCACGGCGGCAACCGTGGAGAAGGTGCGGACGAGGCGGGTAATGGGGAGGAGCATATGTTTCGTGGTTGGTTTGTGGGTTGGGTTGGGGAAAGAAATGATTGTACTCAGTTCGTGGGCATCGTGAACTGCGCGGACGCGGCCGGTGTGGAGGTGTCGCCTTCGGTGCCTGCGGTGTAGCGCAGTTCCTGACGGGCGGCGGGATGCGCCTCGGCGTCCGGCCAACGCTGCATGATGCTCTTGTAATGGGTGTAAAAGCGCACGCCTTCTTCGCCGTAGACGTGCTGATCTCCGAAGAGCGAACGCTTCCAGCCGCCGAACGAATGCCACGCCATCGGCACCGGGATGGGCACGTTGATGCCGACCATGCCGACCTGGATGCGCCGGGCAAATTCCCGCGCCGCGCCGCCGCTGCGCGTGTAGCACGCGACGCCGTTGGCGAACTCGTGGCGGTTGACGAGATCAATGGCCGCGTTCAGGTCCGGCACGCGCACCACGCAAAGCACCGGGCCAAAGATTTCCTCCTTGTAGATGCGCATCTCCGGGGTCACGTGGTCAAACAGCGTCCCTCCCAGGAAGAAGCCATCTTCCCGATCAGCCAGCTTGAAGCCGCGTCCATCCACCACCAGTTTGGCACCCGCCTGCACGCCGTCTGCGATGTAGTCTTCGATGCGTGCCTTGTGCTGCGCGGTGACCACCGGCCCCATGTCCGCTTCCTTGTCCATGCCGTCGCGGATTTTGAGGTCACGAACCATCGGCGCGAGCTTCTCGACCAGCGCGTCCGCGGAGTCGCCGATCATCACCGCCACGGAGAGCGCCATGCAGCGTTCGCCGGCCGAGCCGTAGGCCGCGCCGAGCAGTGCCGCAGCCACGCCGTCGAGGTCCGCGTCGGGCAGGGCGACGAGGTGGTTCTTGGCACCACCGAGCGCCTGCACGCGTTTGCCGCGCTTCGTGCCTTCCGTGTAGATGTACTCCGCAATCGGCGTCGAACCCACGAACGACACGGCGTTGACCTCCGGATGCTGCAACAACGCGTCCACCGCCACCTTGTCGCCTTGCACCACGTTGAACACGCCGTCAGGCAACCCGGCCTCCCGCAGCAACCCGGCTATCAGCAGCGAAGGCGAAGGATCGCGCTCGGAAGGTTTGAGCACGAAAGTGTTGCCGCACGCCAGGGCGACGGGGAACATCCACATGGGCACCATGCACGGGAAGTTAAACGGCGTGATGCCCGCGCAGACACCGAGGGGCTGGCGCAGGTTCCAGTTGTCGATCCCGCCGCCGATGTTTTCGGTGAACTGGCTCTTGAGCAACTGCGGAATCCCGCAGGCGAACTCCACGACTTCCATTCCGCGCACCACCTCGCCCTGGGCGTCGGAGAACACCTTGCCGTGCTCGCGGGTGATCAGCGCGGCGAACTCGTCGTGGTGTTCCTCCAGCAGCGCCTTGAACTTGAACAACACCCGCGCGCGCCGCAGCGGCGGGGTTTCCGACCACTTGGGAAAAGCGGCCCGCGCGGCCAGGACGGCGGCGTCCACTTCCGCGACGGTGGCCAGGCTGACCTTGGCGGCCACCTTGCCCAAAGAAGGATTGAAGATATCCGCCGTGCGTCCGCTGGTGCCGGCCACCGGTTGTCCCTTGATGAAATGGCCAACGGTTTTCAGTTCACCGCCATCAGTGAGAGGCAGGCTGGTCGAGGCGGAAGGAGCGGGAGCTTCGGTGAGCATGGAAACGTGCGTGTTAGTGAATTGAAATTACAGCGGTGCCAGCATCCACTCGTGGGCCGGGTCGTTGTGGAAGTGCCAGACCCGCTTGGGTCCCGCCATGACGTTGAGATAGTAAGACTCGTAACCGTGTGGCACCACCACGGGATGATATCCGCGCGGCGCGAGGACCACGTTGCGGTTCTCGACCGCCAAGGACTCGTCCAGATCGCGATCGTCCGTGTAGATACGCTGGAAAACAAATCCTTGGGGAGGATTGATCTGGTGGTAATACGATTCTTCCAACAGGCTTTCCACCGGAACGTTGTCCATGTCGTGCTTGTGCGGCGGATAGCTCGAGGAATGGCCCGCGGGAGTACGTACTTCCACCACGAGCACCGATTCAGCCGGTTCGTCCTGCGGCAGGATGTCGCAGACGTACCGGGTATTGGAACCTTTGCCGCGCGCGGTGCGGCGCATCGTCTCTGCTTCGATCAGGCGGGCAGGCAGTTGACCCGTTGCCGGGGCGGTGGCCACCCCGATCTCCGCGTCCGTGTCCGCCTTGACACGCGCCGCGCGCGCGGGCGGCAAATAAACGGCGAAAGGCGACAGGTCCTCGAACACGCTCCGGCGCTGGCCGATCTCCCGCCATTGGTCCGGTCCCGCCTCGACGGAAACAATGCCGCCGAGCACCACCAGGCAAGTCTCCCGATCCGGCAGGGCCGGTAAGGCAAGTTCCTCGCCTCGTGCGAGCCGCCAAGCGGAAAACCCGACGTAGTGCCAGCCCGCCGACGCGGGTGTCACGGCCACAATCCGCTGCCCGGACGGCTGGGGTTTGATGAGGAGGTCCATGACAGCGTGTTTTCTCAAGACTGCGTGGCATCGAGCAGTCGGCGCACGGTACGGTAACCCTTCTTGGCAAACGCATCGCTGGGGGCGACCACCGGGTCCTGTTCCGCTTCGACCACGATCCATCCCTGGTAACCACCTGTCCTTAAACGGCTCACCAGCGGTGCGAAGTCGATGCCGCCGTCACCCGGCACCGTGAAAGCGCCATTCAGCACGGATTCCAGGAAGCTCCATCCCCGGTTGTTGGCCATCGCCGCGACCATGGGACGGATGTCCTTGAAGTGGACGTGGCAGACGCGGGCAAAGTGCCGGTCGAGCATGGCGGCCGGATCACCGCCGCCGAAGACGCAATGGCCGCTGTCGAAAAGCAGCCCCACCGCTTCGCCGGTGTTTGCCATGAGTTGATCCACGTCCTGTGGCGCTTGCACGTAGGCTCCCATGTGGTGGTGGTAAGCCAGGCGGATGCCGTGAGCAGACTGGGTGTGCTCCGCGAACCCGGTGAGCCGGTCGCCGTAGCGCGTCCACTGGTCCGGCCGCACGAAACGTGGGCGCCGGGCAAGCGCGACAGGTTGCCCCTGGATCGAATCGGCCACCTCCCCGTACACCATCACCTTCGCGCCGTTGCGGGCCAGCTTTTCCAGGTGGGTTTGCGCCGCCTGGATCTCCTTCCCCGCCGAGCGGCGGGCGAGTTCCCCCGAATACCATCCCGAGACCAGGGCCACCTGATGTTCGCCCAGCACCTCACCGAGCGCGGCCGGGTCTTGCGGAAACTTGTTGCCCAACTCGAAACCCTCGTAGCCGATGGCACGTCCTTCCGAAAGCGCGGTGGCCAGCGGCACTTCGCCGCCGAGGGATGGCAGGTCGTCGTTGCTCCAGGAAATCGGGTTGATGCCGATCCGGACGGAAAAGGGGCTCGTTGTCATGGGCGGCGCGGCTCGGTCAGATCAGCCGGTGACTGGCGACGCCACCTCCTGGCGGCGCGCCCCTTTCCACGTGGTGATCAGGGTGCCAAAGTTGCGCTGGATTTGCTCGACAAACGTGTCATCCTGGATTTTGCCCGCCAGCCAGGCGCGGCTGGGGTCCTCGAAGATCGTCCTTCCCACGGCGAAGCCCCGACAGGTTGCCGCGGCACTGGCGGCGTGGAAACCTTCGGCCAGCGCCTTCATCGTGGCACCGAGTCCCAGCAGAACCACCCCGCGGCAGTACGGGTCGCGTTCGGCGAGCAAGGTGTCGGTTTGCTGCCACATCTCGGCGGACATCGGCGGCAGCTTCCACCATTCCGGGTAGATGCCGAGATTGTAGAACCGTTTCATGGCTCGCACCACGACGTTTTCGGACGGTGGATGTTTTCCCTTGGGCGGGATGATCTCGAGCAGCAGTTCGTGGCCGCTGTTCTGCGTGGCTTTGTAAAGAGCCTGCACCTGGGCTTCCTGCTCCAGGCGGTGCTCGACCGGATCGTCCGGATGGTAGAAAACCAGGCACTTGACGATGTGCTCTTGCGGCCAGGACAAGAGGGTAGTGCCGACCGAGCGTCCCTCTTCGAAAACCAGCGGATTGGAACCTGGCAGCTCCACCGGCCGGCCAATCCACCAGCCGCGGCCCGTCGCAGCGTTGAGGGCGTCCTGGCCATAGCGCCCGTCGCAAAGGATGCCGATCCTGCCAACCAACGCTGGGTCGGACCCCTCGGTTTCGGTGACGGCGCGAACCAGCAGTTGTTTCAAAACGGGCAGGCGCTCCTCCGCCGCTCCAGCCTCCTGCGCCAAGTCGAAAAACTGCGCCCGGTGGTCGAAGGCAAAGACGAACAACTCGTCCCAGCGCGGCCGGGGTACGTTGACGCGGTGCAACCGCGCCAAAGTGACATCCAGGTCCGGGCGCCGCATCCGTACCGGGTCGGCTGCCGCCTGATCGAGAAAATAATCCAACTCCGCCGGGGTCGGCATCGCCGGCGCGCAGCCGTGTCGGGAGACCACCAGCGCGCCGCAAGCATTTGCCCGTGCCGCGCACGCCTTGTAGTCCCTCCCTCGCACCCAATCCGAGAGAAACCCCGCCAAAAATGCATCGCCTGCTCCGAGGACGTTGAGCACCTCGACCCGCACGCCGCCAAACAGCGGCGCGTCGTCCAGGTCGTCAGGCACCGCTCCTTCGATGACCGAACATCCGAGCACGCCACGCTTGAGCAGCAGCGTTGCGTCCGGGGCGACCGCCCGGATGTTGCGGAGAGTCTCGATCATGTTCTCGCGACCGCCACCCGCGATTCCGAACTCTTCCTCGGTGCCGACAATCAGATCAAACAGCGGCAGGATACTCTGCAGGTGGGCCGTGACCCCGTCGTTGGCGATGTAGCGCGTTTCCCCGTCCGCTTTGCCGGTCAGCCCCCAGAGCACCGGACGATAGTCGATGTCGAGCACGGTCCGGACGTTGTTTTTCCGGGCGTACTCGAGCGCCCGCCGACTGGTGGCGTTTGTGCCGGCAGTGGAAAAGTGGGTGCCGGTGATCAACAGCGCGCGGCTGGAGGCGATAAATCCCTCGTCGAAATCAGCCGGATCGACCGCCATGTCCGCGCAGTTCTCCCGGTAGAAAATCAGCGGAAAAGTGTCCCGGTCCTTGAGTCCCAGAAGAACCAGGGCGGTGAGCCGTTCGTGGTCCACGCGCACGCGCGAAACATCACAACCCTCCTTGGCCAGAGTTTCGACCAGAAAGCGCCCCGGATGATCGTTCCCCACGCGGGTCAGCATGGCGGACTTCAAACCCAACCGCGCGCAGCCGAAAGCGATGTTGGCCGAAGAACCGCCGAGATACTTGGCGAAGGAGGAAACATCCTCCAGCCGCGCGCCGACCTGTTGGGCGTACAGGTCCATGGCCAGACGACCCAGGCAGATGATGTCCCGGGGACGATCCGGCGCGAAAGAAGTCGAGTTCTTCATGGCGAGATGTCACCGGACGGGCGCAGGTTACGCCGCGACTCCCTCCAGCTCGGCGACGAGTTGCTGCATCTCCTCGCCGCCAGCCATCAGGTCGAGCAGTTCTCCCTTGGTGATGGTCTCCTTGGTGAATGTCCCCAACGAACGCCCCCGGTTGAGCAGCGTGAACGAGTCACCCACCGGGTAGGCGTGGTTCGCGTTGTGCGTGATGAAAATGATCGAGATGCCGCGGTCCCGCGCCGTGCGGATCAGTTTCAGGACGTTCGCGCTTTGCTTGACGCCTAATGCGGCGGTGGGTTCGTCGAGGATCAACACCCGCGCGCCGAAATGGATCGCGCGGGCAATCGCCAAACACTGCTTTTCTCCGCCGGACATGTTGCCGATGGGTTGGCTCGGGTCACGGACGATGATGCCCATGTCAGCCAGCTTCTGCTTGGCCACGCGGGATGCCGTGAGAGTGTCCAGCACCGGCAGCAAGCCGAACAGGCGGCGAACCGGCTCTCGGCCCAGGAAGAAGTTTCGCGCCACGCTCATCAGCGGCACGAGCGCCAGGTCCTGGTACACGGTGGCGATCCCCAGGTCGAGCGCCTCCTTCGGCGAGCGGAAGTGCACGGCTTTTCCATCGACGAAATACTCTCCCTCGCTGGATTGGTGCACCCCGGCAAGTGTTTTGATCAAAGTGCTTTTACCCGCGCCGTTGTCGCCCAACAAGCAGTGGACCTCTCCGCGCCGCAGCCGCAGGGTCACCCCGTTGAGGGCAACGATGTTGCCGAAGAACTTGGAGATATTCTCCAAGGCGAGGATGTAATCGCCCGAGGCGGACGTGGGGGCCATTGGTGGATGCATGACGGGAGGAACGCTGGTTACCGGGCCTGCGCGAGCCGCTGCCGGACGAAGTTGTTGAAGAGCACGGCCACCAGCAGCATCACTCCGAGGAAAACACGGAACCAGTCGGAGGAAACGTTGGTGTAGGTGATGCCAATCTGCACCACGCCGAAAATCAGCGCGCCGCAGCACGCGCCGATCACCGAGCCGTATCCGCCGGTGAGCAGGCACCCGCCGATCACGGCCGCGATGATCGCCTCGAACTCCTTCTGCAAACCGCGGTCCGCCGAAGCCGAACCGATGTCGCAAACTTGCAGCACGGCAAAAACGCACGCGCAGAAAGCCGTGAACACGAACAACGAGATCTTCACCCCGCGCACGGGCACGCCCACGTTCCGCGCCGCGTTCGCGTCACCACCCGAGGCAAAGATCCAGTTGCCGAAACGCGAACGCGCCAGCACCAGCGAACCGACGGCCGCCAGCGCGAACCACCAGACCACCACCTTCGGCACCCCAGCTACGAGCGGGTCGCCGTTGGAAAGCGCCGCGATCCAGCCATGTTGCGCCATCCAGCGGAAAAGCCCACCTCCTATCACCCCTTGGAAAAAAGTGCGGGCCAGCCAATCTTTTTCCACCAGTTCGCCTACCCCGCTGATCACGGTGCGGTTGGCGAAGCGCACGGACAAGGCCAGCGTCAACCCGCGCAGGATGAACAAGGAAGCCAAGGTGACGATGAACGAAGGCAGCTTGGTGCGCAGCACGAGGTAGCCGTTGAGGCCGCCGAGGATCATCGAGCCGGCAAAAGCAAAGAGAATCGCCGCCCAAAGCGGCCAATGATAGTACACGGATGGCAGCGCCACCATCATCCCCGCGAAGCCAATCATTGAACCCAACGATAGATCAAATTCACCCGCGATCATCAACAGGCAAGCTCCCACCGCGATGATCCCCAGGTAGGAAGCGACCTGCATCCAGTTGATGATCCCATCCGGCTGGAACATGCCCGAGTTTCCTGCCGTGATCCCGAAGAGGACAAAAATCAGGATGGCACCCGACACCGCCGCGAATTCGGGACGGTGGAGCAAGCTGCCCAGAAACGAGCCTTGGCGCAATCGCTCGTCCCGCGTCGCTACAGCGGCGTCATCCGCCGCTTGTGTCTGCACAGCGGGAAGACTAGCCTCCGGGGCGGAACTGGGGGTGGCACGGACACGGGCCGGACCACTCTCGGTCTGAGTGGGGTTCATGGGGGGACAAACCTTCCAGAAAGGGTGTTAACTGGATGCAACTAAGTCCACCGCCGATGGCCGTGCAAACAAAATATTCCAAAAACTTCAAAATGGAATGGTTGTTCCAAGTTTGTGCTCGCTCCCCGGTCAAAGAGGTGAATGATTGAGGGGAGAGCTGATGCCAAAAAAATCCCCCGCCGTCGTCGATCAACTCCTGCGAAGCATCGCCGATCAATACGAGCAGTTGCCACGTCAACTCAAGAGCGTCGCTGGCTACGTCGAACAGAATCGGCCGAGCCTGGTGATGGACCGCGTCAGCGACATTGCCGGCCGATGCGGGGTGCATCCCTCGGCGGTCGTGCGTTTCGCCCAGCATTTCGGGTTCGCGGGCTTCGGCGAGTTGCAAGCGGTGTTCCGCCGCGCCTATGCGTCCGGATATCCGCCGCCGCTTTCCTACAAAGAGCGCATCCGCAAGCTGATGCACGACCAGCACGCCGGTCATCATGAGAAGCTGGCGGCCGGGACGGTGGCGCAAAACTTCATCGCGGGCAGCCGCACCGGTTTGGACGATCTGGCGGCGAACTTCGACGAAGCGGCGTTTGAAGCGGCGGTGAAGCTCCTTGACAAGGCGGAAACCATCTACGTGGCCGGGGTACGGCGCTCTTACCCGGTCGCTTCCTACACGGCCTACGCCCTCCAGCACACCCAGAAGAGGATCATCCAGATTTCCGGTCTGGGCGGCATGACCCGCCACCAGATCTACAGCATTGGCAAAGGGGACGTGCTCTTTGCCATCACTTTCGCGCCGTACGGCCGGGAAACCCAATTTTGTGCCAAGGTGGCCCGGCAGCAGGGCGCCGAGATTCTTCTGGTGACCGACAGCCGCCTTTCCGCGCTGGCCAAGCAGGCGCGCGTGGTGCTCGCGGTCAAGGAGAGCAGCGTCTTTGCCTTTCGTTCCCTGACCAACACGATGGCACTTTGCCAGGCGCTCTTCGTCGCGCTGGCTTACCAGATGGAGATTAAAATCGAAGAAACCAAAGAACCCCGCGAAGCCTATGATTGAAGTCGCTCTTTTTGGAGCTGGTCGGATTGGCCGCATCCACGCCGCCAACATCGCACGACAGGAGGGCGTCAGGTTGCGCTATGTCGCCGACATCGCGCGGCAGGCGGCGGAAGAAGTCGCCGGCAGGGTGCCCGCGCCATCGTACAACCGCAGGAAGCGCTGGACGACGCCTCCGTGAACGCGGTGGTGATCGCCTCGAGCACCAACACCCATGCCGACCTCATCCAGCGGGCGGCGGCGGCGGGCAAGGCGATCTTCTGCGAGAAGCCCGTGGACCTGGACCTGGAACGCGCCCGGCGTTGCGCGGAGGCGGTCGAGGCAGCCGGGGTCGTTTGCATGATCGGCTTTCAACGGCGTTTTGACCCGACCTTCGCGGCCTTGAAACAGCGGCTCGCGGCCGGGGAAATCGGCGAATCGGAGATGCTCATCGTCACGAGCCGCGACCCGGGTCCCCCGCCCCTGGCGTATCTCCGCTCCTCGGGCGGAATCTTCAAGGACATGCTCATCCATGACTTCGACATCTTCCGCTGGATTCTCGAGGACGAGGCGGAGAGCGTGCATGCCGTGGGCAGTTGCCTGGTGGACCCGGCGATTGCCGAGGTCGGAGACGTGGACTCGACGGCCGTGACTCTCCGCACCCGCCGCGGCAAGCTTTGTCAGATCAACACGACCCGTCGCGCGGCTTACGGCTATGACCAACGCTTCGAGGTGCTGGGCTCGCAAGGCATGCTCCAGGCGGGCAACCTTCGTCCGACCGAGGTTTCCGCGTACACCGCTGCCGCAGTCTCACAAGACCTGCCGGAACATTTTTTCCTGGAACGCTACCGCGCCGCCTACACCGCCGAGATGGCGCACTTCTTCATCGCTCTGACGGAAGGAACACCCGTCCGCACCACGATCGACGACGGGGTCAAGGCCCTGGCGCTGGCGGACGCCGCGACGCGTTCCTGGCGCGAAGGAAGGGCGGTCCAGCCCGAGTATGTCTGAGCACCTGGCGTTGGCGGTTGTCCTGTTGAGCGCCATCACCTACACGGCGAGCGCGCTGTGCTTCAAGGCGGCGCTGACCCGTGGTGTCAGCGTCTGGCAAGTGGCGTTTTGGTGCAACGTCAGCATGGCGGCGCTTTACCTGCCCTTCTGGGCGGGCACGGACGTGGCTGCGCTGCGAGCGCAAGCTCTCCTGCCGGCCATCGTGGCCGCGCTCTTTTTCCTGGGGCAACTTTTCACGTTCCTGGCGCTGAGCTTCGGTGACGTGTCGGTGGCCACGCCGGTGCTCGGGGCGAAAGTGGTGCTGGTGCCAACGGCCGCCGCCGGACTTTTCCTGGAAAGTTTTTCGACCAAGTGGTGGCTGGCAGCCGCGCTCAGCACGTGCGCCGTCGTGATCGTCAGCCGGTCGGTCCCCGTACGTCTGACTGCCTCAGGAGAGTCACCGGACGGCGTGGCGAAACCCAGGAGCAAAATGCTGCAAACGGTGGCTTCATCCCTCGGCGCGGCGACGGTTTTTGCGGTGACGGACGTTCTTTTTCAGCACTGGTCCCAATCGACGGGTGTCGCCGGGTTTATCGCCGTCATGTATTCACTCCTCGGCGTGCTGAGTGGACTGGTGTACCTGCCGTTGTTTGGTCGGAGCTTGCTGAGGCTGCCATCCGCGGTCGTGGCCCGGAATGCCTTGCTGCTGGGTTGCTTGTTGCAGGCCGGGCAGAACCTGGTGATGTCGCTGGTGCTGAGGTTTCACGGCCACGCCACCGCGGTGAACGTGGTGTATTCGTCCCGTTGCGTCTGGAGCGTTGTCCTAGCTTGGGTCACCGCGCGGTGGGTAGGTGGCACGGAAGATCGGCTGCCGCCCGGCTTGCTCTGGATGCGTTTGGGTGGCGCGGGGTTGCTCCTGCTGGCCATTTGTCTGGTTATCTTACCGGGTTGATGAAGCCAAGGCTACAGCATTTTCCATTTGCTCGTCAGGCTTGTAGCCCCGGCAGGGGCTGGGAACTCTCACAGGCAGACGGAAAACGCGATGGCGCCCGCGTCAGGAGACGATCTCCGATATTTTCACCGGTCGTTTCTCCTGCCAGCTACGGGTCGCCGCGATGCCCAGACGCAGGGTCTCCAGCGCGTCTTCCGGCCCTGGCGTGGGGATGCGGCCTTCGCGCAAAGCGGCAAAGAATGCTTCCAACTCCAGACGGTATCCTAGCTCAAACCGGTCGGGGAAGTTTTCAAAATGGTCGAAGCTGGAACCGAAATCCTTGGCGAACAGCAAAGGAGTTTTTTGCGGCGCTTCGATCACCACCTTGCCAACGGCTCCGGCGACTTCCGTGCGGATGTCGTAGCCCCAGTTGGAGCGACGCGAAGTTTCCACCACACCGAGGACGCCGTTCTTAAATTTGAGCAGGGTGACCGCCGTGTCGGCGTCGTTGGCCCGCGCGAATCGCTCGTCGATCAGCACGTTGCCCCAGGTGCAAACTTCCTCGACCTCACCGACGAGGAAGCGCGCCAGATCGAAGTCGTGCACCGCCATGTCGAGGAAAATCCCGCCGCTGCCGAGGAGAAACTTCAGGCTGGGAGGGTACGTGTCCCGGCTCAAGGCACGAAACGTCTCCAGCTTGCCAAGCTCCCCCGCTTCGATCTTGGCTTTCGCCCGGGCATAGCCTGGATCGTACCGGCGCATGAAGCCGAGTTGCACCGGTACTTTCTGTTCCTGCACCACCCGGACGACCCGTTGGGTTTCCGCCAGGTCGAGCGCGATTGGCTTCTCGCTGAAAACGGCTCTCCCCGCCTGGGCGGCAGCTTCGATCAACGCCGCGTGGGTGTCCGTGGGCGTGACGATGACCACGGCGTCGACGCCGGGATGCGCGATGGCTTTGAAACAGTCGCTTACGGCGGCTTCCGCGCCGCACATCGCGCGGCCTCGTTCCGCGTTTTCAAGCATCTGGTCTGCCACGACCAGCACCTTGACTCCGCTGATGGCAGCGAGGTTGCGCAGGTGGGTTTCACCCATGCGGCCGAGTCCCAAGAAAGCCACCCCAACCGTCTTTTTGCTACTCATAAAGGGAGGAGGTGCTCAGTGCCCGGTAAATGGCAGACTTTGACTAACCTATACTGTAGTCGCAACGACTTCGTTTCTTCAAACCCTTTGGTAGTGGTACAGTTTGGCAAGTTTTCAGCTCCGGCAGGGGCGTCAGAGTGCAGCCCACGGCGTGAGCCGTGGGAAAACGATCATC
>CAXTOX010000015.1:0-1994 GCA_964245885.1 uncultured Chthoniobacterales bacterium
GTTCTTTTCCCACGGCTCACGCCGTGGGCTAACTTCTTGCGCCCCTGCCGGGGCTGCCAAGACATCAAACTGTACTACCACCGGTTCGAGGTCAGGATTGACTCGAAGGAGCAACCCTGCCATGCAGGACGACGCAGGCGCGGCTTACTTCTGCGCCGTGCCCGGCTCGGCCATCGAGCAGTGCTGCTCGGCCACCGCACCTGCGGAGAGGATGTTTGCGATTGCGCTTTGCAGCTTGTTCATCCAACCGCTGACCAAGTCGCCCTTCCCGGCCATCATGGCATGGGGATAATTTTGTTCTCCGATTCGGCGGCGGGCCGCTGTCTGGATTGATGATAAATGCCAGCGACGCGGCGGCCGTCGGGGTTGCGTTGGGCGTCAGGGTGAACTACAGGTGAAACCCGCCCGCGCCATGCCGTCCGAAGCTCCGACCCACTACATCGCCTGTCACGATTGCGATGCCCTTTTCACCGCGATCGAGGTGTACGAAGGCGAGCGTGCCCTGTGCCCGCGTTGCGGGGCGAACCTTTTCACGCGCCGTGCGAACACGGTTCAGCGCACCGCCGCACTCGTCCTCGCCGCGGCGGTGCTCTATGTCGTCGCCAATCTCTTCCCCTTCCTGACGCTCAGTTCCGACTACCGAGAGAGCGACATGGTGCTCTTGCAGAGTGTCACGGGGTTGGAAAGTGCCGGTTACCCGCCTTTGGCGAGCGCCGTGGCCATCTTTATCTTCGTGTCTCCCATCGTGGTGATCTGCGGACTGCTCTACCTGATGCTGCCATTGCTGGGCGGAAGGCGCCTGCCGGGATCGATCCTGTTGTGCCGCCTGGTCTTCGAGGCGCGCCAGTGGAACATGGTGGAAGTCTACCTCCTCGGAGTGCTTGTCAGCCTGCTGAAACTCGGCAGTCTCGCCAAGCTCACGCTCGGTACTTCGTTCTGGGCGTTCGTGGGATTCATCATCTGCCTGACCGGCGCGGTCGCCACCATCGACTACCGCGAACTCTGGGACCACCTGGATCGCGCGGAACGTTCATGAACCCGGACCTCGACATCCCCACCGCCGCCGAGCGCGGGCTGGCGCTTTGCCATGCATGCGCCAACGTCGTGCCTGTCGAGCAGCACCACTGCCCGCGCTGCCACGCCTCGCTGCACCTGCGCAAGCACAACTCGCTGGCGCGCACCTGGGCGTTGATGATCAGCGCGACGCTGCTCTACTTCCCCGCCAACCTACTGCCCGTCCTCGACGTGGAGAGCAGCGTCAAGGGGACTCAAAAGAGTACGATCATCAGCGGGGTGATCCAGTTCTGGCAGGACGGCGACTACCCGGTGGCGGTCATCATTTTCACGGCCAGCGTGCTCATCCCGATCCTGAAGGTCATCGCGCTCGTTTGGTTGTGCTTGGCGGCGGGACACGGCAACCGGCCCCTCGGCACCACGCGCCTCTACCGCGTCACCGAGTTCATCGGCCGCTGGTCGATGGTGGACGTTTTCGTGGTGGCGATCCTCGTGGGCGTCGTGCAGCTCGGGTCGGTCATGACGATCCGGCCCGGCGCGGGCGCGCTCGCGTTCGCGGGGGTGGTGATCCTGACCATGCTGGCGGCGATGTCTTTTGACCCGCGCCTCATCTGGGACGCTGCCGGCAAGCGCAACCGAGGCTGATCCAGCGATTCTGTCCGTTTCTATGCCCGATCAAGACCCCGCGCCGCCGCCCGCCCCACCCGACCGTTCCCGGGACGCCGCCCCGCCGCCCGCGCCTGTCACCCGGCCGCGCCGCCGGTTCTTCTCGCCGGTGTGGATCATCCCGCTGGTCGCCGCTGCGCTGGGCCTGTGGCTGGTGGTCAAGTATTACTCCGCGAAAGGCCCGGAGATCAACGTGAGCTTCGAGACGGCCGAGGGGATCATCGCGGGGAAAACCCCGGTGCTGTGCCGCAGCGTGAACGTCGGCACCGTCAGCACGGTGAACGCCGCCGGGTCCAGGCTCGGTTTCACCTCGG
>CAXTOX010000015.1:2004-46694 GCA_964245885.1 uncultured Chthoniobacterales bacterium
ATACCCAGATCTGGGTGGTGCGCGCCCGCTACAGCTCCGCCGGGGTGTCGGGGCTGAACACCATCGTCTCCGGCAACTACCTCGAACTCCAGCCCGGCTCGCACAAGGAAGCGCGCCGCGACTTCGTCGGCCTCGAAAACCCGCCGATCACCCCGTCCGGTGTGCCCGGCTTGCACATCCGCCTGACGGCCGACACCGCTGGCAGCCTCGGACCCGGCGCGTCGATCATTTACAAGGGCTTCGACGTGGGCAAGATCGAGTCGCGAACCTTTCATCCCGACACGGGCGACGTGGAGTTCACCGCGTTCATCAACGGTGATTACGCCAACCTCGTGGACCGCAACACCCGGTTCTGGAACTACAGCGGCATCGACGTGAGCGTCGGGCCCGACGGCTTCAAGCTGCGCACGGGCACGCTGACCTCCATCCTGGCCGGCGGGGTGACCTTCAGCGAACCGGAACCCGGCCGGCCCAGAAACCAGCATCTGACTGACAACACGGCCTTCCGCCTGTACGCCAGCTTCGACGCGGCGAACCGCGTCACGGACCTCAACCCGACGATCCCGTACCTCATGCTCTTCACCGGCAGTGTGCGCGGGCTGAGCGTGGATGCGCCGGTGGAGTTCCGCGGCATCCGGGTGGGCACGGTGATGGGCATTTCCTTCAAGTACCTGCCCGATGACCCCGCGCGCCGCGTGCCGGTGCTGATCCGCCTCGACCCGACGATGCTCCTGAACGTTCCTGCCGAGGATTACGAGGCCGGGCGCAAGGGGATCTCGACGAGCGTTGAGCGCGGCCTGCGCGCGACGCTGAAAACGGGCAACCTGCTCACCAGCCAGCTCTACGTCGACCTGGACTTCCAGAAGGACGCCGCGCCCGAAAAAATGGCGGAAGTGGAGGGCTACGATGTGCTGCCAACGGTGCCTTCCGGTCTGGGCGAAATCCAGGAGAAGCTCAACGGCATCCTCGACAAGGTGCAGGCGCTGCCGCTGGACAAGACCATCGGTAACCTCAACGATGCGCTGGCATCCGTGAAGACCACCCTCGGCAGCCTCAACGATCTGGTGGCGTCCCAACAGACCCAGGCTTTGCCCGGCGAGTTGCGCAAGGACCTGGCCGAACTCCAGAAAACTCTCGCCGGGTACAACGGCCAGTCCGCGTTTTACCAGGATGTCTCGGGGGTGTTGGCGCAGTTGACCGAGACCCTGCGCTCGCTCAAGTCGCTGACCAGCACGCTGGAGCAAAGCCCGAACTCGATCATCTTCGGGAAACCCGGCAACCCTGCGCCGCCGCGCGGCAGCCGATGAGAACCACCCCTCCCATTTTTGACCTGATGAAATCCGGTGTCACGAAGTCGCTCCTTCCTTTGGCGGCAGCCTTGCTCCTCGCGGGTTGCGGCGGTGCGAAGGATCAGTATTACCGCCTTTCTGCCTCGGGGCCGGCCACGACGAAACCGGCTGGTCTCGCGGTAGCCGTCGGACCATTGGTGCTGCCATCGTACGTGGACCGAGCCGAATTGGTTTTCCAAAGCGGTCCGAACCAGTTCGAGATTCCAGCCAAGGTGCGCTGGGCTGGCGCGTTGCCTGACAACTTCGCGCAGGTGCTCGCCGCTGACCTCGGGCGACATCTGAACTCCGGCAACGTGGTTGCCAACCCCGCGCCGACCGACACGCGTTTCCGCTACCGGGTGAGTGTTACCGTCCGGCAGTTTCATGCCGTCAGCGGGCAGAGCGCGATTCTGGAAGCAGCGTGGCGGGTGGAGAACGCGGAGTCGCGCCAGGTCTTGCGCAACGGAAGCGCCAGCTACCACGCCCCGATCAGCGGCGATGGCTATGCTCCTGTTGTCGCCGCTGAGAGCGACTTGGTCGAACAGCTTGCAGCGTCCATCAGCCGCTCGTTGTAAGCGGCGGCCATCCTCCGGGGCAACCACTGGCTGGCCGGATGAGGTTCCTTCGCGAACCGCGGCGACCGGAACCTCGGGCAGAGTCGTAAAACAGGAGTCGATTTTCTTTGTACCATGCTTGAAAAACTCCCTCACGTAATCGGTCAGGTTCTCAAAGGTAAAGGTCCCGGGTTGGACCAGACGGTCTATTTTGATGAATCCATCGAGAGCGCCTCGGAAGAGATCACGGTGTCCAGTCCGGCGTTTGCCGACGGCGGGGCGATCCCGGCACGTTTCACGGAGGATGGAGACAAAATTTCTCCTCCGCTGGCGTGGTCCGGGGTGCCAGCAGCGGCGCGCAGTCTCGTGCTCGTGATCGAGGATGCGGACAGTCCGACGCCCGCGCCCATTGTGCACGCGCTGGTCTTCGATCTGCTGGCGGCGGATGGATCCTTGGCGGAAGGCGCGCTGAAGGGTCCGGGTGGCGAGGGGGAGACGCACACGTTGGGCAAGAACACGTTCTTGAAAAAAGCGTATGTGCCGCCTGATCCGCCACCGGGCGGGGGACCACATCGTTACGTGTTCCAAATCTACGCGCTCGACCAGACCCATGGTCTCGACGAGGGGGCGGGCAGGGGAGCCTTCAAGGACACCCTCAAGGGACACGTGCTCGCGCGCGGATGCATGCTCGGGACGTACGAGCGGCCCTGATTCCGCGCGGCTTAGCGCGGTGGTCAGATTTCGAAGCTGAGCGCCGCCGGACGAGGAGTTTGTTCCAGCACGTCCACGAGCGTGCGACTGTCGAAGAGAGATTCCAACTGCGTCTGCACCTCGGTCATCAGAATCCGCACCGGGCAAGTCCGCTCATCCGGGCAAGTGCAGCGTTCGCGCCGTGCCTGCGGTGACGCACAGGGTAGGGGAGTCAGGGGGCCGTCGAGCGCGCGGATGACTTCCCCGACGGTGATCTCGGCGGCTGGTCGGGCCAGGCGGTAGCCGCCGCCGACCCCTCGCTTGCTCGCCAACAGGCCCGCGTGGCGCAAGCTCAGGAGGATTTGTTCCAGGAACTTGACCGGGATGTTTTCCTGCCGTGAGACCTGTTCGATACGCCACGAACCAGGCAACGGCCCGTTGTTTGCACGCGCGATGGCGAACAGAGCGCGCAGGGCATATTCGGTTTTCTTGGACAAACGCATCGGCGACAGCGGGGAAACTACCGAGATGTAGAATCGCCCTTGCAAAACGGGCGCGCAACGTCGATGTTCCCTGACCCGCATAAACGGGGGCGCACTGGTTTCGACTGATGGTCGGACGCTTGGGCGGCATGCCGAGGATGATCCGTTGGCCTCGTAAATATCCGGATCAAAAAAACAAACGCGAATCGTAACGATCTCGCTCTCGCGGCTTAATTGCTCGTGAGCGTTCCTGGTTTGACGCCCGCTGGGGCCGGGAACGATGACAGCGGGCTAGCCTTTCGGTGGAGTGACCGCGCTGGAGGCGAAATAATATCACGTGGTCGCTCGGGAATGCGTATCGTGCCGGTGCCAATCGCGTTCTCTAAAACCAACTACCGGCTAAGCATGTAGATGTTCAGGCAGATGGTCGTTAGGACAGGGGTTCGACTCCCCTCGCCTCCACTTTGCTCACCTTTAAGGACTTTTAAAAGAGGGAAGGAAGGGATGAGAACAAAGGTAAGAACAAGCCCGGCTCCTCCCGTGATCAACTGCCTCTGACTTGACGCGTTAAGGTACGCACCCGTGCTCGGATTGCTGTTGCTGGCGCGACAGTAGCCACTCACTACGCTTAAGAAAGTAAGGCGCTCCAAAGTCGGGAGAAGCAGGACGTATATAGGTGCAAAGTCGCCAGCGTCCATGTTCGTGCCTCGTTCAGGTTCAGCCGCGCTGGCATTTTTCTATTTGTCCCATCCACTGTAGCCACGTCGCCTGCAGTTCATGGTGTCGAGTCATCCGAGCTATATCAATCGGATGAAGCATCAGAGGTTCTCGCCGTAGGCAATGAACTGGCGGTACTCGTGCAGGATGGCACCTAGCGCCGCCTGCGCCGCCGCGGCCTGCCGTTCCGCCGGGAAGGTTTGCGGCGTCTCGAAAATGATCTCGAAGGGCTGCGGGGTAAGTTCCGCCGGGTGGCTCAGGATGCCCTCGTAACACTGCGAGATCAGCCCGGCGCGCGCCGGGAACCCGTCGATGGTCGCCTCCCCGCAAGCCAGCGGCAAGAACGCCGCTGCCGCCGCCAAGGCCGGCTGGGCGAGCGCCTCGGTCAGGGTGGCCCCGCGCACAAAGGCGTAGGCGCCCGCGGCCGTGTCGTCGCTGTGCAACGCCACCAGGCCCGCGAAGCGCCGGAGCCGGAGTTCGCGCTCCAGGCAGCGCACCTCCGGCTGGGGGCTGCCGCGCCAGAACTCCCGGTTGAGATCGCACCCCGCGCGCGAGTGGCGGGTGCGGTCCTCCAGGCCGCTGGGGTTGCACACCGGGTAGGCGTAGAGCTCGTAGCCCTGCGCCAGCGCGGGCTCCGCGACGAGTTGGAGCAGGAAGTCGCGCAACGCCACAGCTCCCTCGGGCTCATCGCCGTGGACGGCCGCGAACAGGCCCAGGCGGATGGTCGCGCCCCCGCCGGGCGGACCCCGGAAGACAAAGCGCGGCAGCCGGTAGCAGCAGCCGCCGTGCTGGAAGCGGCCCACCGGCGAGGAGCGCAGGGGCGAGCCGGCGCGGCTGGCTTGTTCCACCAGGGGAGCCAGCAGAAGATCCACCACGTTGGCCGGCGAGCCGGTCAAGGCCTGCGGGGCAGATTCGCCGTGGTGGGAAAGCTTCATCGCAAGGGAGGCGGCAGCAACTTAGTTGACTAAGCTGGTAAGGATTTGACAACAACCTAGGAAGCCCCTAGGCATTTGCAAAGAGAAAGAAACCTCCCCCGGCTCCCGCGCAGCAGGCTCCGCCGCCAACGGCTGCCTGCGCTCCCAGCGGCTCTCCGGCATCTTTTCGACCCATGAAGCAACTCCTCGATCAAACTGCTTCGGCCAACGCCGTCCACATGGCCCGATCGGGCGTTGAGGCGTTCAAAGTCATACAGGCTGACTGGGCAGCAAGCCCTTGGAGGTGGCTGCGGAAAGCGAGCCACTCTGGCTTCGCCCTTGTTCTGGTGTTTTGTTTTGTGCTTGGGCTGGCGACAACCCGTCTGTTGGCCGCCGCCACGGCGAAGATCGTACGCATTGGCTATCAGAAAAGCGGTGCCCTGCTGCTGGTTAAACAGGATGGTTCCTTGGAAAAAAAGCTCGCGTCACTAGGATATGGCATCGAGTGGCGGGAGTTCCCCAGTGGGCCGCCAATCGTGGAAGCACTCAACGCCGGTGCGCTCGACGTTGCGCATTCCGGGGACGCACCATTGATTTTCGCGCAGGCGGCAGGCGTCCCGTTCGCTTATTTTGGCGTGAGCGCAATCAGCCCGGAGAGCAGCGGGATCGTGGTACCGAGGGATTCGCCGCTCAAGATGCTGGCGGAACTTAAAGGCAAGAGAATCGCCTTCGCCAAAGGCTCCAGCGCGCACTATCTTGTGGCCTTGGCGCTCGAAAAAGCCGGGCTCACTTTCGCGGACATCAAGCCGGTCTACCTCCAGCCGTCCGATGCCCGCGCGGCGCTCGGGTCCGGTGCGGTGGACGCTTGGGCGGTTTGGGACCCGTTTCTGGCCGCCGCCGAGATCGACGCGCAAGCCCGCTCGCTCACCGCGGGCATGAAGCTCTCGCCGCACCGGGAGTATTACTTCGGCCGGCGCGAGTTCGTGGAGGGGAATCCGGTGCTCATCTCCGCGCTGCTCGAAGTTTTGCAAGTTTCGGGCAAGCAGGCGATGGACGATCCGAAGGCAACGGCCGCGTTCCTCGCGCCGAAGCTCGGGCTGAGCCTTGCGGTGATGGAGCGCAGCGAGGCACGCAAACAGCGCTACGGCGGCGAGCCGCTCAGCGGCCAGGCCGTCGCCGACCAACAAGCCGTTGCCGACGCGTTCTTCAAGCTGGGCCTCATCCCGAAGGAGATCCACGTCGAGGATCTGGTGTACCACCCGACGAAGTGAGAAGGGTCCGCAACTTCAACGCGGCATCATGAAACTTTTCTGGTTCATCCCGACGCACGGCGACGGCCGCTACCTTGGCACGACGACCGGTGGGCGCGTGCTCGACTTCGACTATCTCAAGCAAGTTGCCGGAGCCATCGACAACCTCGGCTACGAGGGCGCGCTACTCCCCACGGGGCGAAGCTGCGAGGACGCCTGGGTGACGGCCTCCGCGCTCATCGGAGCCACCCGTCGCATGAAGTTTCTCGTGGCGGTTCGACCTGGACTGGTGTCACCGACCCTGGCCGCGCGTATGACGGCCACTTTCGACCGGCTTTCGGGTGGGCGCGTACTCATCAACGTCGTCACGGGCGGCGACCCGGTGGAACTGGCGGGCGACGGCATCTTCCAGGAGCACGATACCCGCTACGAGGTCACGGATGAGTTTCTGCACATCTGGAGGCGGCTCCTGGCGGGCACGGACACCGTGGACTTCAATGGCAAGCACCTGCGCGTCAAGGGGGCCAAGACCATCTTTGCGTCACTACAAAAACCTTATCCTCCCTTGTATTTTGGCGGATCGTCCCCGGCAGGGATTGAGGTGGCCGCTCGGCACGTCGATCATTACCTCACCTGGGGCGAGCCCCCCGCCGCCGTGGCCGCAAAGATCGACGCCGTGCGCATGGCCGCCAGCAACCAGGGGCGGCGGCTGCGCTTTGGCATCCGCCTGCACGTGGTCGTGCGTGAGACGGACGAGGAAGCCTGGCAGGCCGCCGACCGCCTGATCGCCCATGTGACCGACGACACGGTGGCTGCCGCCCAGAAGATGCTCGCACGGCACGACAGCGCCGGGCAACAGCGCATGCTGGGGCTGCAACGAAACGGCGTGCCCGACCGCAGCCGCGAGGCGCTGGAGATCAGCCCGAACCTCTGGGCCGGCGTCGGCCTGGTGCGTGGCGGGGCGGGAACCGCGTTGGTGGGTGGCGCGGACACCCTGGCCGCACGGATGAAGGAATATGCCGAGGTGGGCGTCGAGACGTTCATCCTCTCGGGCTATCCTCATTTGGAAGAAGCGTACCGGGTGGCGGAACTGCTCTTCCCGCGCTTGCCGCTCTCCCACGACCATGCAGCCAACGGCGATGCGGCCATGCGCCCGACCCACGCCGGGGAAGTGATGGCCAACGAACTCGTGCCAACCTCGCGGCCTGCTGCGTCTGGCAGCAACGGTGCCGCCACGCACGATGCGCCAGCACCCGCACTGATCACCCCATGAACTTTTCGCGTTTTCTGGGCAGGCACCTGCTCCCCTGGACGGTGCCATTGTTGCTCGTCGCTGCCTGGCAGTGGGCGGTGACAACAGGCGTGGTCTCCAGTCAAAAAATTCCGGCGCCCTCCGCGGTGCTCGCGGCGGGTTGGCGGCTGACGCGCAGCCACGAACTACCGCTTCATCTCTGGGAGAGCACCAAGCGCGCACTCTTGGGATTAGCCATCGGCGGCAGCCTCGGGTTAACGTTAGGTTTTCTCAACGGTCTATCCTCCTGCGCAAACCGGCTTTTCGATTCGTCCATCCAAATGCTGCGCAACGTGCCGCACTTGGCGCTGATCCCATTAGCCATTGTCTGGTTCGGAGTCGGGGAGGAGGCCAAGCAGTTCCTGATCGCGCTCGGCGTACTTTTTCCTCTCTACATCAATACCATCCATGGCATCCGCTCCATCGATCCGAGATTGATCGAGATGGGCCGTGTTTACGGGCTGAGCCGCTGGGGATTGTTTCAGCATGTTGTCCTGCCGGGCGCGCTGCCGAGCATTCTCGTGGGGCTGCGCTACGCGCTCGGCGTGATGTGGCTGACGCTCATCGTGGCCGAGACCATCGCCAGCGATGACGGCATCGGCTTCATGACGATGAACGCGCGCGACTTCATGCAGGTGGACGTGGTCCTGCTCGGCATTGTGCTCTACGCCCTGTTGGGCAAGCTCGCCGACACGCTCGCGCGCGGGCTTGAACGCTCCTTGCTGCGTTGGAACCCGGCGTACCGCGCAGCTTGATTTCTGCCGTGAATGCTCTCCTTGCCAAGCCTGCGTCGGTCACCGTCTCCGCCCCGGTGCAACCGGCCGTGATGCGACCGCCGCTCTTGCGGGCGCGCAACCTCTCCAAACAATTCGACGGCCGGACGGTTCTCGCCGGGATCGACCTTGATCTGGAGCCGGGAAAATTCATCGCCATCGTCGGGCGCAGTGGTTGTGGCAAAAGCACGCTGCTGCGGCTGCTGGCCGGCCTGGAGCAGACTTCGGGGGGAGAACTCACTCTAGCCGGCCGGCATCTGGTGGGTTTGAACCACGCCGCGCGCTTGATGTTCCAGGACGCCTGCCTCCTGCCGTGGAAGACGGTTCTCCAGAATGTCATCCTGGCCGCACCGGCACCCGACCGGGTGCGCGTGGCCGAGCAATCTCTCTCCAGGGTTGGCCTGCTGGATCGGACGGATGACTGGCCCGCCACGCTCAGCGGTGGCCAGCGTCAGCGGGTCGCGCTCGCCCGGGCGTTGGCCAGCCGCGCGCGGCTGCTCTTCCTCGACGAGCCGCTCGGCGCGCTGGATGCGCTGACCCGGTTGGAGATGCAGGCGCTCATCGAAACGCTGTGGCTGGAACAACGCTTCGGCGTGCTACTCATCACTCACGACGTGGAGGAAGCCGTGGCTTTGGCGGATCGCGTGCTGGTCATGGAAGAAGGCCGCTTCACGCTCGACATGTCCGTGGATCTGCCGCGCCCGCGGCCTCGCGGCGACAATCGCTTCCTCGCGCTCAAAGAGCGGGCGCTTGCCTGCCTCCTCGCCAACCGGACCGTCTAGAAACCTTTGGCGCGAGCATTCTCCGCAAGGGAGAGGCCGGACGCACTCCGCTTCACAGGGGTTGGCTCTCCACTTTGCCGCCGATGATGGCAAGGCAGGGCTTCGCGGGTTTTTGGTTGGTAACGGCCGCAGAGGGGCGTATGCTGCGCGTCCACTTTTCCGCTTATGTCCGACCACGCCGACGAAAAGAACGCCGCCGAAGACCCTGCTGCCGCTGCGGGACCGCGTCACACCGAGGGCAAGCCGATGACGGAGCTAGAACGCATCCGGCACTCTGCCGCGCACGTTTTGGCCACGGCGATTTTGCGGATTTGGCCTGATGCGCAGTTCGCCGCCGGTCCGCCGGTGGAGAACGGTTTTTATTACGACGTGGAACTGCCGTACCGCATCAGCCCGGACGATTTCCCGCGCATCGAAGCGGAAATGAAGAAGGAGACGAAGGCGAACAACGTGTTTCAACGCATCGAGGTCTCGCGCGACGAAGCGGTGGCGTTGGCCGAAAAAGGCGCGCTGGCGAGCCTGGGTGAACGGCCAAGTGGACCGAGCAAGTTCAAGCTCGACATCGTCCAGAACATCCCCGCCGACGAGAAGATCACGCTGTATCGCAACGGTGATTTCACAGACCTCTGTTCTGGCCCGCACGTGGGTCGTACCGGGAACGTCGGCGCGTTCAAGCTGACGCACGTCGCCAGCGCGTACTACAAGGGCGACGAGAGGAACCCGCAGCTCCAGCGCATCTACGGCACGGCGTTCAAGAACAAGACCCAGATGGACGAATATTTTGCTATGCTGGAGGAGTCGAAGAAGCGCGACCACCGCAAGCTGGGCAAGGAGTTAGAGTTGTTTACCTTTGACGAGGATGTCGGCCCCGGCCTGCCGCTCTGGTTGCCGCGCGGCACCGCGATCATTGAGGAATTAGAAAAGCTGGCGAAGGAGACGGAGTTCGCCGCCGGTTACGAGCGCGTGCGGACGCCGCACTTGGCGCGCGAGAACATGTATCTCACGAGCGGACACATCCCGATGTATGCAGACAGTATGTTCCCGCCGATGGTGTTAGATGAATTTAGCGAAGATAAAGTGCTGCTGAAATCAAAAATCCAGCCACTTACTGACAGGCTAATTGCATACTCGGGCGCGTATTTTTCTGATCCTAAGCGTCAGCTGAAACCAGCAGATGAGCGCACGGCTATTGAAATGTTGCGCACTCTTGCGAAAGTCGGAAAACTTCCAGAAGAGATTGTGGAGGCGCTTCGTGTTAGAGACCTGTTGGTCGACAAGTTCCAGTCTCTGAAAGTAGTTGATCGCTACTACCTCAAAGCGATGAACTGCCCGCACCACCACAAGCTCTTTGGGGCGGTGCCGCGCAGCTACCGGGATTTGCCTCTTCGTCTCGCTGAATACGGCACCTGCTACCGCTACGAGCAATCGGGCGAACTCCAGGGCCTCATGCGCGTGCGCGCCATGCAGATGAACGACGCCCACATCTACTGCACCGAGGCGCAGTTCGAGAGCGAGTTCAACGCCGTCAACCAGATGTATCTGAACTACTTCAAGCTGTTCGGATTCTCGAAGTACCAGATGCGTTTTTCCACGCACGATCCGGCCAAGCTCGGCGAGAAGTTCGTGGACAACCCGGAATTGTGGAAGAAGACGGAGGACATGGTGCGCGATGTTCTCATTAAGAGCGGCATCAACTATGTCGAAGTGCCCAACGAGGCCGCCTTCTACGGACCGAAGATTGACGTGCAGGTGTGGAGCGCCATCGGCAAGGAATTTACCATCGCGACGAACCAGGTGGATTTCGCCGTGCCGGCGAAGTTCGGCCTCAAGTACAAAACTCGCGACAACACGGAGGAAACCCCGCTTTGTATTCACCGCGCGCCGCTGGGTACGCACGAACGTTTCATAGGCTTCCTGATCGAGCACTACGCGGGGAACTTTCCGTTGTGGCTTTCACCGGAGCAGGTGCGCGTCCTCCCCATCGGCGACGAAGAGCCTTTGGTCGAACACGCCCGGGGTGTCGTCAACGAACTCCGCGCGCAAGGTATCCGCGCGATGCTCGACGCCGGGAACGACCCGATCAAGGCCAAAATCGCCAACGCCGAGCACATGAAGGTTCACACGATGCTCGTCATCGGCAACCGCGACCTCGAAGCCGGCGATGTGAGCGTGCGCGTGCATGGCAAGGGAAATCTTGGCGCAAAGCCGCGCGGAGAAGTGGTCGCCGATCTGTTCGCGTCAGTAAAAGAGCGGCGCGGCTTGGCGTGACGCGCGTTCCTGCTTCACGGCTCGCAACTGCCCGCATCCCGCCGCCACGTCGATCCCGCGACGTTGGCGGATCGTGCAAGGAAAGCCAGCGTCCTGCAAAACAAGTTGGAACGCATCGACCGCAGTTCCTACGGTGGGGATACCACCAAAACCGGCCGTCGGGTTGAGCGGGATCAGGTTGACGTGCGCATCCATCCCGCGCAGCAACGCCGCCAGCCTCCGCGCCGTGTCCGGCGTGTCGTTCACACCCGCGACCAGTGTCCACTCGAAAAAGATGCGCCGCCCCGTCTGCTCGCCGTATGTCCGGCACGCGTCCATCAACTCCGCCAGCGGCCAGCGCCGGCTCGCGGGCACGAGCGCGGCGCGTTCCGCTTCGCTGGCCCCGTGCAAACTGACGGCGAGATTGTACGGCCGCGCCTCGCGCGCCAACCGCAAAATACCCGGCGCCATGCCCACCGTGCTGATGCTGATTCTGCCTGGCCCGATGTTCAGCCCACGCTGGTCGGTGATGGTCTCCAACGCGGCCATCACGTTGTCATAGTTGTGCAGCGGTTCACCCATGCCCATGAGCACGAGGTTGCGCACGCCGGTTTGGTCTTCGGCGCGGAGCGCGCGCTGTGCGTGCAACACCTGCGCGACGATCTCGCCCGCGCGCAGGTGACGCACAAAGCCCATCTGCCCGGTCGCGCAGAAAACGCAGCCCATCGCGCAGCCAGCCTGGGTGCTCAGGCAAACCGTGTGCCGCCCGGTGTAAGCCATGAGCACCGTTTCAACTTCCTGGCCATCGGTGAGCCGCAGGAGGTACTTGCGCGTCAAACCGTCGGAACTCGGGATCTCTGCGGCAAGTTCCGGCGCGTCGAGGCAGTGGCATCCGGGTTCGCTGCACAGGTGCCCCCGCCACCAGCGGACCAGCGGTGGCAGGAAGTCCGGCGGCAACGTGTCCGGCGCAAAATCCAGCCTCAGCTCCCGGTACAAGGCGCGCCACAGCCGCCGCGCATGGGAATAGTGTAACCCGTCGCGAGCGAGCGCGGCTTCCAACTGTTGATAAGTGAGGTCGTGGAGACTGGACACGGGAGGAGCATCATAAGGTAACTCACGTCGGCGCAACCTCCAAACGACGCGTCAAGTTGCGGCCTCCACCTGCTCAAGCGATGGTCTCCGATGCCGCCCTTACCCCGTTTCCTGATGTGCCCACCTGATTTCTATCAGGTCGACTACGTGATCAATGTCTGGATGGAAGGTAACGTCGACCGTTCCTCCCAGGAGCGCGCATTCGAGCAATGGCGCGGCCTCGAAGCCGTGCTCCGCACCCGCGCCGGCGTGGAACTCGTGCCGCCCGCACGCGGCTGGCCGGACCTTGTTTTCACCGCTAACGCGGGCCTCGTGCTGGGCGACAAAGTCGTCTTGAGCCGCTTCCTCCATCCCGAACGACGGGGCGAGGAGCCGGTCTTTAAGGCGTGGTTCGAGCGCGCCGGGTTCACCGTGCACGAGATGCCGGAAGACCTGCCGTTCGAGGGGGCGGGGGATGCTCTCTTCGACCGCGAGGGCCGCTGGCTGTGGGCCGGGTACGGTCCCCGGACCGAACTCGACTCCCATCCGCTGCTCGCCCGCTGGCTCGGCGTCGAGGTGCTTTCGCTCCGGTTGATCGACAAACGTTTCTACCATCTCGACACCTGTCTCTGCCCGCTGGCCGGCGGCTTCCTGCTCTATTATCCCGACGCGTTCGACGCCTACTCGAACCGCCTCATCGAAACACGCGTGCCGGCCGCTCGCCGCATCGCCGTGGCCGAACCCGACGCCGTCAACTTCGTCTGCAACGCGGTGAACGTGGGGCAGACGCTGATCATCAACAAAGCCAGCATGGAATTGCGCGACCGCTTGGCGGCGGTGGGGTTCGAGGTGGTGGAGACGCCGCTGACCGAGTTCATGAAGGCCGGCGGCGCGGCGAAGTGCCTGACGCTGCGGTTGGATGAGGAAATCCGCGAGGATGCCGAGGCACACGCCGCCGTGGAGAGTCGGGAGATCACGTTGGAGGGCCACTTGCTCGATTCCGGGTTGCTTGACCGCGCACTGGACTCGGTCGTGGAGGGGGCGGGGAGCTTCCAGATCTTGGAGTTCAACCTCGGCCGGCAGCGCCAGAGCACATCGAGCGCGCGGCTGAAGATTTCCGCGCCATCCACCGACGCGCTGGATCGGATCATGAGCCAACTCATCCCGCTCGGAGCCGGTCAGCCCGCCGCCGCCGACAAAGACGCGCGGCTCGAAGCTGTCACCCAGGCAGGGGTCGCACCGGCCGACTTTTCCGTGACGACCATCTACCCGACAGAGGTGCGTTGCGGCGGCGGGTGGCGGCGGGTGGAGAACCAGCGCATGGACGGCGTCATCGTCTGGGACGGGGCGCGGGCCGATTGCCGGCTCATCCGCGACTTGCGCGTGGATGACCAGGTCGTCGTCGGTGTGGACGGCATCCGGGCCATCCGCAAAACGGAGTCGCGCGCCGGCGACCTGGCGGAAGCGGGCGCGGCGGTCGCGGAAGAATTTGGCTTCATGGGCGCGGGCGTGTCGAGCGAGCGCAAGGTGGAGTTGGTCGTCGAGCAGATCGCGTGGGAGTTGCGGCGCATCCACGACCAGGGCGGCAAGGTGGTGGTGGTGGCCGGCCCGGTTGTCATCCACACCGGCGGCGGCGATCATCTCGCGCGCCTCATCCGCGAGCACTACGTCCATGTGCTGCTCGGCGGCAACGCCATCGCTGTCCACGACATCGAGCAAAACATCCTGGGAACCTCCCTCGGCGTGGACATGAAACGCGGCGGCCCCGTTCACGGCGGGCACCGGCATCATCTGAAGGTCATCAACACCGTGCGCGGCCACGGCGGCATCGCGCAGACCGTCGCGGCGGGCGATCTACGCAGCGGAATCATGTACGAATGCGTGCGCCATGACGTGCCGTTTTCGCTGTCGGGTTCCATCCGCGATGACGGTCCTCTGCCGGACACGATCATGGACCTGATTCGCGCGCAGGAGGATTACGCCCGGCTCATCAAGGGCGCGGACATGATCCTGATGCTCTCCAGCATGCTGCACTCCATCGGCGTCGGGAACATGACCCCCGCTGGAATCAAGCTCGTGTGTGTGGACATCAACCCGGCGGTGGTCACCAAGCTAGCGGACCGCGGATCGGTGGAATCAGTCGGCATCGTGACGGACGTGGGCCTTTTCCTGAGCCTGCTCTTGGCACAACTCGACAAGCTCAACAGTACCTACGGCGCGCTGGCCGCAGCCTGAGGAAAAGCAGAATTCATCCACAGATTACGCAGATTTCCGCAGATTAAAGAAAACGCGAAAGGAGCAGATTTTGTCTCCTGCCCCCCTTCTTATAATCTGCGGAAATCTGCGTAATCTGTGGATGAATTCTGCGTTTACCGTGTGTCACTCGAACCGCAACGCCTCAATCGGGTCGAGCGACGCTGCCCGCCACGCCGGGTACATCCCGAAGCCGATGCCGATGGCCGAACATACGATCAACCCCGCCGCCGCCCAACCCCACGGGAAAATGATGTCCGCCTTCAACGCGACGGCCAGCACGTTGCCGCCTGCCACGCCGAGCAGAATACCCACCGCACCGCCGAGTTCGGAGAGGAATACCGCCTCGACGAGAAACTGACGCAGAATGTCGCGCTTCTTCGCGCCGATGGATTTGCGCACGCCGATCTCCTTGGTCCGTTCGGTGACGCTCACAAGCATGATGTTCATGATGCCCACGCCCGCCGCGATCAGCGCGACCGAACTGATCACGAACGCCCCGGCGCGCACGGCGTTCGCCACGGAGGCAAACGCGGCGACGAGTGAGTCGTTCGTGAACACCTCGAAGTCGTTGTCCACGCCGGGGGCGAGCTGGCGCGCGACCCGCATGGCCCCGATGGCGGCGTTGAACGTGCGCTGGTACGACTGCTGGCTCGTGGCCTGGGTGGCGACGTTGATCGTGCGGTTGACCCGACCGAAGTTTTCGAAGTACCGGGTGATCGGCACGAGCACGTACGCGTCGTTGCTGCCGCCGAAGCTGCCGCCTTTTTCTTCGAGCACGCCGATCACGGTGAAATTCTTGTCGTTGACCTTGATCAGTTTGCCGATGGGGTCCTCGACGGGGAAGATGCGCTTGCGGATGTCGCTGCCGATGATCACCACGCTGCGCGCGAGTTCCACGTCGTTCTCGTTGAAGTTGCGCCCCTCCTCAATGGTGTAGCTGTTGGACAGGACAAAATTCTCGTTCGTGCCGACGATGCTGATGTTCGGGTTGGTGCGCAGTTTGCCGTACGTGACCCGCTTGCCGCCGTCGAACACCTTCAGGCTGATCGCGGCACCCGTGTCCGCCATGAGGCGCTTGTAAACCGTCGCCTCCTCGTAGGTGATGTTCCGGCGGTTGCCGTACTTGGCCGCCGCTTGCGGGCCGCCGCCTCCCAGGACCGGGTACTTCGCGAACTGGAAGAAGTTTGACCCGAGGAAGCTGAGGCCCGTTTCCACGGAGGTTTGCAGCGCGCCGGTCGCCGTCATCACGCTGATCACCGAGAACACCCCGATGGTGATGCCGAGCATCGTGAGTCCGGAACGCAGCTTGTTGGCCCCAAGCGCGGTGAACGCCAAGCGAAGAACTTCAAGGAAGGGCATAGGCTATTCGTAGCGCAACGCGGTGACAGGATCGAGCCGGGAAGCCGACCAGGCGGGCGCAAAGCCCGACACGACGCCCGTCACGACGGAGATGCACAGGCCGGTCAGCACCAAACTGACCGAGAAGTCGATGGGGAACGAAGGGAAAGCCGCTTCCACCCCGGTGAACAACACGTACGAGAGCAGCAGACCGACGAATCCGCCCAGCAGGCAGATCGCCACGGCTTCGATCAAAAACTGCAACAGGATGGTGCGCCGCCGTGCGCCGAGCGCCTTGCGCGTGCCGATCTCGCGGGTGCGTTCGCGCACGCTGACGAAGGTAATGTTCATGATGCCGATGGCCCCCACGAACAGGGCCAACCCGGTGATGAACAGGCCCGCCACCGCGATGCCCGTCTTCACCGGATCAAGCGCCTGCTTGAACGAATCCTGCGTGCTGATGGCGAAATCGTCTTCCTGGTCAGGCAGGAGCGAACGGACACGGCGCATGTCGCCGATCAGTTCTGACTTGGCTTCTTCCATGTGCTCCTTGTCCCGCATCTTCACGCGCACGTCGGTCTCACTGCCTTTTTTCACGAAGAACTTCTTGAAGGCCGAGAGCGGGATGACGACCTGGTTGTCGAAGGAAAAGAGGCCGAGGAAGCTGCCTTGCTTGGCGAAGACGCCGACGACACGGAACTTCTCCCCTCCCACCGTGACCGTCTGATTGAGCGCCGACTTCTCGGGAAAGAGGGCGTCGGCCACGTCGCAGCCGAGCACGCACACGTTGCGAGCGCCGCGGCTCTCGGTGGCGTTGTAGAACCGGCCGTCGCGCAGGTCGACGGTGGCAATCTCCGGATACTCGTCCGTCGTGCCGAGCGTGAAGACGCTGCTCGCCTGGTAGTCGCCGCGCACGACGTTGCGAAACGTATTTGCTGTCGGCACGGCCTTGACCAACTGCGAACGCGGCGTGCCGTCGATGATCGTTTGTAGCGCGTCAGCCGCCTCGCTCTTGATGTCGCGCCGGTTGCGGAACTCCCAGTCGTCGCGGTCGGTGGCCCACGGGTGTTTGCTGACGTAGAGGATGTCGTCGCCCAAAAGCGCCATCGAGCGGTTGAAGCCCGTGTTGATCCCCCCGATGGCCGTGCCCATCAACGTGACGGCCACGATGCCGATGATGACGCCGAGCGCCGTCAGGAACGAGCGCGTGCGGTTCGCCGCGATCTGCGCGTACGCGATCTTGAAGCTCTCGACGAACTCGAAGCGCAGGCGGTTCATGAGAGGGTCGGTCCATCGCTTTCGATCAACCCGTCACGCAGCCGGACGACGCGGCGCGCGTGGTCGGCGATGTCGGGTTCGTGCGTGACGACGATGATCGTGTTGCCTTGCGCGTAGAGGTCTTCCATCAACGCCATGATCTCGTTGCCGGTCTTGCTGTCGAGGTTGCCGGTGGGTTCGTCGGCGAGGATGATCGACGGGTCGTTGACGAGGGCGCGCGCGATGGCCACGCGCTGGCGCTGTCCGCCGGAGAGTTCGTTGGGCCGGTGGTGGAGTCGGTCGGACAGACCGACATTGTTCAGGGCGCGGCGGGCTTTTTCACGCCGGTCCTCGGCCGGCAGGCCCGCGTAGATGAGGGGGAGTTCGACGTTGCTCAGGCTCGTGGAACGCGGCAGGAGGTTGAACGTCTGGAAGACGAAGCCGATCTCCTTGTTGCGGATGGTGGCGAGTTCGTCGTCGTCCATGCTGGCGACCGCCTTGCCGTTGAATTCGTACTTGCCCTGCGACGGGGTATCCAGGCAGCCGAGCATGTTCATCATGGTGGATTTGCCGCTGCCGCTCGGCCCCATGATGGCGAGGTATTCGTTGCGGCGGATCTTGAGACTGACCCCGCGCAGGGCATGGATGGTCTCGCTGCCCATTTCGTAGACCTTCGTCACGTCCTCGATCTCGATGACGAGCGGACCGGGCGGGCGCACGGAACGGTCGCGCGCGGGCAGGACGGCGGTGTCGGTGTCGGACATGCGTGGGTTGGGTTTGACGGACTACTGACCCGCGCCTTCGAGGATGATCTTCGCGCCGTTTTTCAGCAGTCGGCTGACCGCACGGTACGGACCGCTGACAATTTCCTCGCCGGGCTTCACACCGCTCTTGATCTCCAGGGAGGAGTTGTCGGCGATGCCGGTGTCCACCACGCGCATCTGCACGGTGTTGTCCTTGCCCTTGACGAATACGACGCGCTCCAGCTTGCCGCGTTCGCTTTTTTCCTTGGTGGTGAGCGCCTTGCTCTTGTCGAGTTCGACCGAGTTGCTGGTGTCCGCCTGCGCGGCTTGCCGGGCCTGTTTCTTTTTCTCGGTTTCCTCGGGGCTGAGCGTTTGCGAGGGGTCGCGCGTGGTCACCGCTTGGATCGGCACGGCGACCACGTCGCGCACCGTGGCGGTCTCGATGTCGGCGGTCGCGCTCATCCCGGGGCGCAGCCGCGCGTCCTCGGCCTTGATGCGGATGCGGACCTCGAAGTTGGTGACTTCCTCCTGGGTGTTGGCGGAATTGGTCACGGCCGTGTTGGCGATCTGGTAGACCGTGCCGCGAAACAACCGACCCGGGTACGCGTCGATGGCGATGCTGGCCTCGTCGTTGACCTTGACGTTGACCACATCGTTCTCGTTCACGTTCACGCGCGCCTCCATGTGCCCGAGGTCGGCCACGCGCATGACCTCGGTGCCGGCAAACTGTCCCGTTGCCACGACGCGCTCGCCCTGCTTCACGCTCAGCAGGCTGATGAGGCCGTCGAGGGGGGAGAAGATGCTCGTTTTTTCCAACAGGGTGCGCGACTGGTTGAGCAAGCTGTCCGCCTGTTCGATCTGCGCCAGGCTGGCCTTGTAGGTGGCCTCCGTGACCTCGGCGTTGGTCCGGTAGTTCGTCATGTCGCTATCGTTGATCACTTTGCGGTTGTAGAGGTCGGTATAGCGCTTGAGGTCTTCCTGCGCTTTGACCAGCTGCGCGTGGTTTTGCAGGCTCATCGCCTTGGACGCATTGACCGCCGCCTCCTGTTGGGCCACCTGCGCGCGGTAGGTATCGGGCAGGATGCGGATGAGCAGGTCGCCCTTCTTCACGATTTGACCGTCGACCACGGGCAAAGCGATGATCTCGCCAGCCACCTCGGGCGAGATTTTAACCTCGTCTTCCGGTTGGACCTTACCGGTCGCGGAAACGAGTTGGACGATGGTCTTGCGGGTCGCGGCGTCGATGGACACCGCGACGGGCTTCTCCTGTTTGCTCTTGTAATAGCCGCCAGCCGCGAGCGCGACGAGCACCAGGAAGGCGAGCAGAAAATAGATTTTCTTGCGCGATTTGCGTTTGCCTTTGTTAACCGGCGAAGAGGTGGGCATGGCGACAGGTGAAGCGAAAGGCTGCGGGTACCGCCGCGACCAGGTGGAAGGATGGAACTTAGAGCAAGGCGGGCAGGAGGCTGTTCAATTTGTTCGACCTCCGGGTGCTGGCAACAGTAGCAAAGCAGATGCCAAGAAAATCTATCTTGCTTTAAGTATCTGAGCACGTGTGCCTTGTAGAAACACGTCTGTTACGTAGAGATCGGGGGAGTACCCGCGCGATTGGTATTTTCGGCCACCGGGAGGCGTAAATCACCGCGGGCGACAATATCTCGGCTCCCCGGCCGCGGGTCACTACTTCTGCAACTCGCCTATCTGGTGCATCGCTTTGCCGAAAAAAGGGTTGTCCACGTCCTTGTTCCGCTGGACCCACGGTACGGTGTTCGGCAGATCGCTCCTCATCACGTAATAACCGTCCACGCCGTTGACCATCGGCACGACCCGGTCGCTCAAGGTCTCGAACCGCTGACGCATGGTGTCCAGCGCCATGGCGTTGGCGACTCCGGCGGCGGGTTCGAGAAGCGGTGGGGTCGAAACCTTCGGATCGGCCGGCGTGAGATCGGTCACCATCTTCGCGGCAGCCTTCTTGGCGACCACGGCATCGTCGGCGGCCAGAGCGGCCCGGATTCGCTCGTAGTCGTCGAGCGCCAGCCGGTCGGCGTCGGTCAGCGAAGACGCCGGACGTTTGCCGCCGCCACAGCTTCCCAGCGCCGCCACCGCAAGCAGCAAACCGACGGTAAACCAGAATCGTGAGAGGGGGGCATTGGCGGACAGCTTCATGGCGGCACGCTAGCGAGAAATGGATCAACGCAAAAGCTCAAAACAAGGGGATGGACGGACCAGCCGGCAGCATGGCGGCACGCGGGTGGACTCCGCGCCACTTGCCCTCCGCTGCAAGCAAGTGTAATTTCACGTGTCGATGACCAAGCTCGACATTCCCCGCAAGACGGTTTACCGGCTGTCGCTGTACCAGCGAGGCCTCCAGTTGCTTGAGCGCAACCAGATCGAGACGGTGTCTTCCGCCGCGCTGGCGAAGGCCGCCGGAGTCAAACCCACCCAGCTTCGCAAGGACCTGACGTACTTTGGCCAGTTCGGCACGCGTGGCTTGGGGTACGATGTTTCGGCGTTGACCAAAACTCTCGACGAGGTACTCGGGACCACGCGTCTCCAGCCTGTGCTCTTGGCCGGGGCCGGCAATCTGGGGACGGCTTTGCTCGGGTACTACGATGGGTTTGCCAAAGAGGGTTTCGAGATCGTCGTGGCGCTTGACGTGGATACCCACCGCAGATTTGTCGGCGCGACGAAGGTGAAGGTGCGCCCGTTCACCGAGACCGAGGAGGTCGTCGGCGAGCACCAGATCAAAATGGCGATTCTCGCCGTTCCAGCCACCGCAGCGCAGGAGGTCGTCAACCGCCTCGTGGCGGCGGGGGTGCAGGCCATTCTGAACTTCGCGCCGATCATCCTCCAAGTGCCGCCGAACGTCGTGGTGAACAACGTCGACCTCGCCATCGAACTCGAAAACCTGAGTTACTTCATCCGATGACCGCGCGGGCGGGCGAACGTCTCGTTCGCGTGGCGGCGGCGGGTTTTGACTTGGTGGCAACCTTGGAATGCGGGCAGGTCTTCCATTGGCGGCTGGTGGGGGCGGGCTACGTCGGAGCCATCGGCGCGGTGCCGGTCTACGTGGAGCAGCGGGACGGTGATCTGCTGGTGACGGAGGGCTGCGCGGAACTGGCGAGCCGGTATTTCGCGCTCGACCATCCGCTGCCGGCGATCTACGCGAGCTTTCCCGGTGATCCGGCGATGCGTGCTGCCTTGGATGCGTGCCGCGGTTTGCGGATCATCCGGCAGCCGCTCTGGGAATGTTTGGCCACGTTCATCACCTCGGCTCTCAAGCAGGTCGGCCACATCGCGCAAATCTCCCACCTGCTGCGGGAGCGGTACGGCCAACGCGTGGGTGCCATGGCTGGCGTCGACGTTTTCGCCTACCCCGCGGCGGCGCGGATTGCGGAGCTAGCGGAAGCGGATCTACGGGCGTGCGGACTGGGTTTCCGTGCGCGCAGCTTGCTGGAAACTGCCCGCGCCGTGACCGCGTACGCCGGGGAACACGGCGCGAGTCTGCTCGATGGTTTCCGCGCGCTGGATCGTCCGGCGGCGCTCGCGGCACTCTGCGGTTTTCGTGGGGTCGGAACGAAAGTGGCTAACTGCGTGCTGCTCTTCGGGTACGAACATCTCGACGCGTTTCCCATCGACGTGTGGATCGAACGGGTCTTGCGCGAACGATATTTTTCCAATCAGCCGGAGGTATCGCCCGGACGGTTGCAGGAGTTTGCCGATTCGTACTTCGGGCGTTACGGCGGCTACGCGCAACAATACTTTTTTCACCAGGCGCGCATGGCCGGACGCCGGAAAACGCCGCCGGAAGTCGTCGCCATGCAGGCGGCAGAAGTCGCCGTGCCCACGCGCCGGGTCAGGAGCGCGCCGCGCCGGCGTTAACCCGCCGACAGATCGATGGGCGGCAGCATTTGCGCGGTGAACGAAGAAAGCGGTTCCCGTCGGCGGGACAACTGGTTAAGGTCTCGCCTTCTGGGAGGGCTTGATCCGGTTTATGTGGGAGCAATATTTTCGATTGAGGGAAAACGGAACCGACGCCCGGCGCGAGGTGATCGCGGGGCTGACGACTTTCGCGGCGATGGCGTACATCCTGGCCGTCAACCCCGCCATCCTGTCGATCACCGGCATGGACAAGGGCGCGCTCATCACGGCGACCGCGCTGGCGGCGGCGTTGACGACCGCGGCGATGGCGCTGGCGACCAACTACCCCGTGGCGCTCGCCCCGGGCATGGGGCTCAACGCGTTCTTTGCCTTCACGATGTGCGGTGCGCTCAAGGTCCCTTGGCAGGCGGCGCTCGGCCTCGTGTTCTGGGAGGGAGTCGTTTTCCTGCTGCTGACGCTCACCGGGGTGCGGCAGAAGATCGTCGAGGCGATCCCCGCGAGCCTGAAAACGGCCATCGGCTGCGGCATCGGGCTTTTCATCGCGTTCATCGGCTTGCAGAACGGCGGCGTGATCGTCGCGCACCCGGAAACCCTCGTGGCCCTCGGCGACTTGTCGCGGCCCGGCCCGTTGCTGGTGCTCGGCGGGATCGCGCTGACGGCGGTGCTGATCGTGAAGAGGGTGCCCGGCGCGATCATCCTGTCGGTGCTCGTGCTGGCGGTGGCGGGCTTGTTGTTCCCCGGCCCGGTGATGGCCGACGGCACCGCGACCACCCTGACTGTCGCCCCAAAAGGGATGCTCTCGGCTCCGGCTTCCCTGCTGCCGACGTTTCTCCGGCTCGACCTCACCTACCTCTTCGAGCATTTCGCGCAAACGCTGCCGCTGCTGCTGACTTTGCTTTTCGTGGACCTGTTCGACAACATGGGAACCCTGCTGGCCGTGTGCAAACGCGCCGGCCTCCTCGACGCGCGGGGCAACCTGCCGCGCATCGGTCGGGCGCTTGCCGCCGATGCGGGTGCCGCCATGGTCGGAGCGTGCCTGGGAACCTCCACCACGACGAGCTACATCGAGAGCGCGGCCGGAGTGGAGGAAGGCGGTCGGACCGGTCTGACGGGGCTGGTCGTCGCAGGATGCTTTTCACTGGCGATGTTTTTCCATCCACTCATCACGGCAGTCCCGAAGTTTGCCACCGCCCCGGCGTTGGTGATCGTCGGCGTCCTGATGATGCAGAACATTCTGGAGATCGACTTCAAGGACTTCGCGGTGGCCGTGCCTTCGGTGCTGACGCTCCTGGTCATGCCTCTGAGCTTCAGCATCAGCGAGGGCATCGCGGTCGGGTTCGTCTTTTACGCGGTGCTGATGCTGGCGTCGGGCCGGGGCCGGCAGGTCACGCCGGTCGCATACGGGTTGGCGGCGTTGTTTGTCCTGCACTTCTTCTTTCGCCCGACTTGAGCGCGTGACAGCCCCTATATAGGATGCAAACACCGGCAAACTTGTCGGCTCACATTTCGGAATGCACGAACAACTCGTCACCCTCTGCTTCATCGTTCAGGAAGGACGCGTGCTGCTCATGCGCAAGAAGCGTGGGATCGGCGCGGGCAAGATCAATGCGCCCGGCGGCAAGGTCGACCCGGGCGAGACTCCGCTGGCGGCAGCGATCCGGGAGACCGAAGAGGAAATCTGCGTCACCCCGATCCAGCCGGACCTGCGTGGACAACTCTGGTTTCACTTTGCGGGCGGGCCGACGTTGCGCTGCCTCGTCTACTTGTCGGTAGCATTTCGCGGCGAACCGAGGGAGACCGCCGAAGCCATTCCTTGCTGGTACCCCGAGGGAGCCTTGCCGTACCATGAGATGTGGGAAGACGACCGCATCTGGCTGCCGATGCTGCTCGCCGGACGACGGTTTGAAGGAGAAGTACAGGTGGAAGGGGAGCGAGCAACCAGTCAGAATATCCGATTTATCGAAAATGAAATAATAATCTCATATTAGATAATGCAATTATGAGAATGCTGGGAGTCGCTTCTGGTTTGTTGCTGGGGAAAGAGTGCGAAAATTCATGTTTTCTGAAGTTTATCCCTCTGTAAATGGGTTTTGACGCGTGAAAGGGGTTCGGAGCGCACGGTGGCTGCTAAGTAAAATCTTAGCAACCAACCAAATTTTCCGATCCATGAAAAAACTCGTTCTTCTCACCGCCTTACTGGCTTCCTTCTCAGGTTTGACATCCGCCCAGGTGCAACGCACCGGCAACCATAACCAACCGGCCGGTAACCTGACGCAGGAGGTCATCGGCGAACTCAACCGCGTGCGCACGAACCCGCAGGAGTACGCTGCCTACCTCCAGGCCCACCGCTCGCTTTACACGACCGAGGGCTACCTCAAGCAGCCCGGCAAGCCGTTGCTCCGCACCCACGAGGGCGTCGCCGCGTTGGACGAAGCGATCCGCGAACTCAGCCACGCCCGGCCGCAGTCTCCGCTGTCCGCCTCCGATCTGCTGGTCGGTTCGGCCCGCCTCCTCGTGGACGATCAATCCCAGAGCGGCCAGACCGGCCATGGCAGCTACCCCTTTGACCGCATGGCTCGCGCGGGAGTGGCGAACGGCGCGCGCGGTGAAGATGTGGCCTACGGCGCGCACACGGCCGAGCAGATCGTTTACAACCTCGTCGTGGACGACGGCGTGCGCGACCGCGGCCATCGCCGGAACATCATGCAGACGATGTTCAACCAGGCGGGCGTGAGCATCGGCAACCACCCGGTCTACGGCACGATGTGCGTCATCGACTTCGCGGGCAACTTCTGAAGCCGGTCGGCATTTCCGAATAGACCCGATCGTCAGTTACCTGAGTCCGCAGAACACGCCGACTAACGCAGCTCGCCGGCGGCCGGTAAGAGCAAGGATCGGAAAGCCCAGCGCGCTTCCCGGCCCGACACTGCGTCAGTCGGCGAGTTCTGCGGATCACTGTTTTTACGAACGGCGCGAGGGACGGCCGCAATGGTCCCGTCAGAGCTTCCAGCGCCCCGCCTGGTTCGATTCGCGGGTCGGTTCGGGGCGAAGCTCCGCCAGCGCCACCGCCGCACGGTCCGCGCCGGCCGGGGCGAGGTCGATCCGCACGGACATTTTTTTCTGCCATGCGATCTCCCGGTGCGCCGTTGCTCCGCAGCCGTAGACGAACATCCGTCCGAGTCCTTCGATCAGCGCGGCGCTCTCGGTCACCCGCACGCCCGGCGATCCTTTGTCCGCCGTCAGACTGAAGTCGGTTCCCTCCGAGGCGAAGCCGCCGTCCGGCGAGGCTACGCCGCCGTGGCAACGGTGCAGCGGGATCACGACCCGGGCGTCTCCCGACGGTACGACGTACAGCGAACCGTCCAGCGTCCAGCGGTAGAGCGCCTTCGCGCTGCCGGTCGCGTGGGGATTGTGGTAAAAGGTCAGTTCTGCTTCCAGCACTTCGAACCGCGGTAGATCGTTCAGCGGAGCCAGCAGCTTGACGAGTTCCATCCTCCCGGCCGAACGGATGGCACTGTCCGCCGTGTCGAACCACGGCACCTCGAACGAAGGCTGCCCGCCCGACAGGCGGATCACGAAGGGAGCGCGCTCCGTTTCGATGGACAGCGCCACGACCTGCAAGGGACGCCCCCGGTGCCCTCGGCCCGCCGGGACGTTGTACGCCGCGACGCGCGGCACCAGACCGTCGAAATACCGTGTCATTCCCGTCAGCCACGCCTCCAGGCCAGAGGCGTCTGCCCCGGTGGGCTTGCCGTGGCGCACCCCGATCAGCCAGAGCAGACTCTGGCCGCGGGCGGCGTTGGCGTGGGCCGCCAACCGCCGTGCCGCCGCCAGCGGTGGACCGGGCCACGTAGCGAAACAAGCCGTCGGCCCGCCAACGGAGTTAGCAGCCCCTTCAAGGAACCGCAGCGTCCGGTATTCGAGTTCGCTCGGGGTCTTCATCGGGAGGCGTCGAAAAAGCGACAGGCGTTCGCGGGAGCGTGTGCTAGAGATACCGCAGGGCGGGGGAGATTTGTCATGATGCCGACCAGATCAGTAGCATAATTTTCGCCATGGACGTTGCCATCCTCGGAGCTTCGGGCGATTGCGGACGGGCCATCGCCGGCCAGCTCGTCGCCTCCCGGCTGCTCTCCACCACCGAACGGCTCCAGCTCGTCGGCCGCCGGGAAGGAGCGTCCGGCAGCGTCCTGCACGGGTTGATGTCCGACATGACCGACGCCTACGCCGAGCACGTCCCGTACATCGACGTGGCGTTGACGCCGGAGGAAATCGTCGCTGACCTCTGGGTGATCAGTGCCGGCACGACCGTCCCGCCGCACTTGGGGAACGCCAACCTGACCCGGAGTGACCTCGGCGCGGCGAACGCACCCGTGTTCCGCGCCTACGCCGAGGCGCTGGCGCGTCATGGTCAAGGAACGGAAATCGTCATCGTGGTCAGCAACCCAGTGGAGCTGGGCGTGGCCTACTTCGCGGAAGCCATCGGACGCGAGAGGGTCATCGGCATCGGCGCGTACTCCGACACGCTGCGTTTTCGCCGCGAGATCGCCGCCGCCATCGGCGTGCGCCGGCAGCGGGTGAGCGGCTTCATGCTCGGTGAACACGGTGACGGGCAGGTGCCGGTGTGGAGCAGCGTGCAAATCCACGGCATGGCCGCCGCCGAGCGAGACAACACCGTGGAGCGGCTACGGCAAGGGATCGCGCCGCAGGATTTCGCCGCGTTCTGCGCGGGGGAACGGCGCGAGATCATGGCCCTGCTGCAAGCGGGCCGCGTCCCGGAGGCGTTCACGCGCGTGGACACGCTGCCGCCCGATGTTCGCGTGATCGTCAAGCCGTACGTCACCCATCTCTCCGGCAGCAAGACCGTGCTGGCGACGGCGAACGTGACCGTGGACCTGCTGAGCACGCTCTACGACGGCCGGGAAGTGCTCGTGGCCGGCCAGGCCATGCTGGAGAACGACGATTTCCACGGGCTGCAAGGTCCGCTGGGAGTCCCGGTGGTCGTCGGCGCGGGCGGCATTTCCCGGGTGGTCGAGATCCCGCTGACGGACGCCGAACACGCCCAGCTCGAAACGATTTCCCGCCGTCTCCACCGGCAGGTGCAGAGCTGGATGCACGCTGCTGCGCCGGTGTCGGTCTGACTTCAGCGCGATCAAAGCCATGGATTGTCCCACCGCCTCCGGCAGCTACGCGTTCATCCTGAAGCTCACCGACCAGCCGGGCGGCATGGAGATCATCGCGGCCACGTTTGCACACCGCGGCGTGTCGCTGGCGTGCTCGCTGGGCAACGACGGCGCGCTGGACCCAGAAGGACAGGCCACGGTGATCGTGACCTTTTGCGCGACCCCGGCGAAGAAGGAGATCATCCGCCGGGCGTTGGGACGGCTTTCGCGGGTGCGTTCGCTGGCGGAGTATCCTATCGATTCACCACATCTACGCAAAACGGCCGTATTTCGCGTGGCCGGAGAGGTCTCGCTGGATAATCAAACGTCGATCCGGTTGGAGCGCATCGCGCATGACAAAGCGTCCGGCGAAAACACGTATCTCGTCGTAGACCGTCCCGACGTGGTGGACGTTTTCCTGGAAAATGTCCGCCGTGGTGGGCGGTTGCTTGACGTGACGACGACGGTGATCGGCCTCTGACGCCGCTTTTTACTCTACCTCTTCCGACGGCGAAGACACGAACCCTGGCGCGGTTGCCAGCCTCAGGGCAGCGGCTTGCGTCGCCACATCCGTGCTTCGCATCAACGCCTCGCCGACCAGGATGGCCTCCACCCCGCAAGCCCGCACCCGGCGGCTGTCTTCCGCCGTCCGAAGGCCGCTCTCGCTCACGAGCAAAATCCCCGGCGGAACCTGTTCGCTGAGAGCCTCCGTGGTGGCGAGATCGACACGGAACGTCGTCAGGTCACGGTTGTTGATCCCGATGATCGAGGCGTCCGTGGCGAGAGCGCGGTCCATCTCCTCCAGCGTGTGGACTTCCACCAACGCGTCGAGTTGGCAGGTCGCCGCCACGTCGAGCAGGCGGGTGAGTTCCTCCTGCTCCAACGCAGCCACGATCAACAGGACTGCGTCCGCACCATGCGCCGCAGCCTCGTAAATTTGCACGTCTTCCAGCACGAAGTCCTTGCGCAGCACCGGCAGGCTGACCGCCTCACGCACGGCGACGAGGTGGTCGAGATGCCCCTGGAAGAAGCGTTCGTCGGTAAGAACGGAGATCGCGTTGGCTCCGGCCTCCTCGTAGCGCCGGGCGATCTGCACCGGCTCAAAACTTTCCACGATGACCCCGGCCGATGGCGACGCCCGCTTGACCTCGGCGATCAGCGACAGCGTTCGACCTCCGTCGCCAGCGAGCGCGCCGGCGAAGGAACGAAAGCCGTTGCGCCGCAAGGCGGCAGCGCGGAATTCGGTGCGGCGGGCGCGCAGTGGGGCGAGACTCTGGCGTTTGTGGTCGAGGATTTCGGTCAGGCGGTTCATTCCACGGAGGTCTGGAACCGTAGTGCGGACGCGGCAGGAGTCAAAACGATCGCACCAGCAAAAGAATCCGCTTGCATGTCATGAAGCGGTCTGTTACCGATGAAATTCTCATCGCATGCGGGTGTAGCTCAGTGGTAGAGCACTTCCTTGCCAAGGAAGACGTCGCGAGTTCGAGTCTCGTCACCCGCTCTCTTTTTCTTCTCGGCCCAGCGCCGAACGCGGTGCATTCTTGGTATCGGTGGAATGCTACCGGCCTCAAAGATACAATCCGGTTTTCTTTGCGCCCCCGGCAACTCACGTTACCGACCGTGATGGAATCTCCAGGGAGGAGAAAATGCTGGCGACCCTAACGGGATTCGAACCCGTGTTCACGGCTTGAAAGGCCGTTGTCCTAACCACTGGACGATAGGGTCAGACGGCAACGCGGATTTAGCAGCTCGCCGGAAATCGGAATATGGGAACGAACCGGCCTCCTAGCAAGGGAAAACTTTTGTCTGCGCTAGCAACAGGTCTGCGGTTCTGGCCGCCGCCGCGCGGTGGGCGGCGAGTTGAAGGCGCGCGTTGTGCGTCAGGTTTCTTGCAACGTCCGGCTCGCCGAGCACGCGCGCGCAGGCTGCTTCCAGGTCTTGCGAATCACAGATCTGTAGCGCGCCGGATACGAAGTCGGCGAAATTTTCCATGTGTGGTCCGAACATCACCGGCTTCCCTGCGGCGACCGCTTCGGCGGGATTCTGTCCGCCGATCGCCGTCAAGCTCTTCCCGATGAACACGAGCGTTGCCACCGTGTACCAGGCACGCAGCTCGCCCGTCGTATCGAGAAGGAGCACATCGCATGGTCCTTCCGTAGGGGTGAGCACCGTCCGGTTGACCACCCGCAAACCGAGGGCTTCAAGCTCAACGCGCACCACGGCGGCGCGTTCGACGTGGCGCGGAGCAACGATCAAAAAGAGGTCTGGAAACGATCGGCGCAGGTTCTGGTACACCCTGCCCAGGATTTTTTCCTCGCCCGGATGGGTGCTTCCGCCGAGCAGGATGCGCGCGTCCTCGGCGACGCTGATCTCGGCGAGGACCTTCTTCAAGCGCGTGGAAACCTCCGGCGGAACGACCTCCGTCGTGCTGCCGTTCGCGCCGGCATCGTCGAATTTCACGCTGCCGGTCCACCGCAGATTTGCCCGCGGCACACCGACCGCCTCCCAGCGGCCCAGATCGACCTCCTCGGAGACGGTGACGAGGTCCAGACACTGGAAGAGCGATCTCGCCACGACGCGAAACTGCCGGAAACGGTGTTCCGAACGAGGCGACATCCGTGCGTTAACCAGAGCGGTCGGAACCCCGGTCCGCTTCGCTTCCCAGAGCTGGTTCGGCCAGAGCCCGCCGTCCACGATCACCAGTTGGCTGGGACGCACGGTGCGGAAGGTCCGGCGGACCGCCCCCCAAAAATCGATCGGCGTATAGATAACTTCGACGCCGGCCGGTGCGCGTTCCAGTGCCAGTTGGTAGCCCGTGGTCGTGGTGGTCGAAAGAACCAACGGGAGGCCCGGCGCGCGCGCGCGCAACGCCGCGATCAGCTTCAAAGCTACCAGCATCTCGCCGACGCTGACGGCTTGGAGCCAGGGACGGGCCGGACCGGCAGCCAAACGCCCCCGCAGTTCTGGTGAAAAGTAGCCGAACCTTTGCCAAAAATGGCGGCGAAAGTTGCCGCGGCGGACCATCCGCCGCAAATAACCCGGCAGGAGCAGCAGAAACGCGACCGGGAAAAAAAGGTTATAAAGCCAACGGATCAACAAAGTGTGCGCCTCAGGGCTGGGTCGTGTCTTCGGGCGACGGAGGGTCCGCGCGCCGCAGGAAGACGACTTCGGTCGTTCCGTAGCGTTTCTGCCGCACCGTCGTCCAGCCGTTTGTTTCCAGATCTACCTCGTGGCGAGGCGACTTTTCGAGCACGAACATTCCGTCAGAAGCCAGAGCTGCCACCAGAAACGGACTTTCCAGTAGCTTCGTGACAAAATCCTCGCGTTGATCGTTTGTCGTGTACGGCGGGTCGGCGAAGATCAGGTCGCTCGGCACCGCCGGTGCACCGTCGGCGTACTTGCGTTGCAGGTAGGTCAGGGCATCCAGGCAGATCACCTCCGCCTGCCCAGCGAGCCGCGTGGAAGTCAGGTTTTTGCGGATGCATTCCGTCGCGCGCCGGTCGCGTTCGACAAACGTGGCCGCACTCGCGCCGCGGCTCAGCGCCTCGATCCCCAACCCGCCGGTCCCGGCGAACAGGTCGAGTACCCGCGCCCCTGGCACCCGTTCCGCGAGGCTGGAAAAGACCGCGGCGCGTACCTGATCCATCGTCGGGCGAACACCGTCCCAACGCGGACAGGAAAGGGTAATACCACCCGCTGAACCGGCGATCACGCGCATCGTTTCACCAATCGGGAGAAAACCGGTTCCCGCGTTTCATGGCAGGTGGGGCGACCCCGTGGGCGTTTTTACGCTCTCGTTACCACGCGGCTTGTTCTTCGGGTTTTTGGATTTTGGAGCGAGCAGATTGTCCAGGAGTCCCTTCATCGGACCTGCCATGAGTCGATCGTAGAGGTTGGATTTCGGGTCGTCTGCCGGCCCGGTCACATCGAAGTCAAGGTAACGGCAGCCGGCCGCTTCCGGCCCGCACGGGGTGAAGTTCGATTCGATGAATTGCGGAAGCTGGTGGCTGACGGCCTGGTCAATCGTCAGCCGGCCATGCACGTCGAGTTGATTGGCTTCGGTCCGGTAGACTCCATGCGCATTGATGCGGATGTCGTTCGCGGCCAAGACCAGGGAATCAATGCGAACGGTGGTTCCCGCCACCTTGTATTGCACATCGGCCTGTTTGAATTCGAGCTGGGTCAGGTCGCTGATCCGCAGGAGCTGACCGACGAGTTTCAGTGGTGCTGATTCCCGCAGCCGCGCCCCGACGAGCCAGAGACGCCCCCCGCCGGAGCGGCTCGTGGGATCATCGGTGAACCCGTGGCATTCCAGAGTGCCGTTGAACTGCCCCTCCGCCAGCGGAGGCAGATCACCGGAGCTGCTCATCAATTGCCCGAGCGCGACATGATCCAGGTTGCAAGCGGCCGCAAACGTCTGGCCCAACGCCTGCGGCTGCACCCGGAAGTCGGTGCGCACCGATCCACCGGCCAGCGTGCCCTGTCCGTCGTGCAAGGCCAACCCCTCCCGGATGCCGAAGTCGACGGCGGTGCAGTAGTTGGTGAGTGCGATCCCGGTCGAAGGCACCGACGCCTTGGCAAACCAGAACGCACCTTGTGCGTGCTGGGCATCCTTGACGGCTCCGTCGGAGTTGAGTTCCTCCACCCGGAACAACGGACGGTGCTCGCGATTGAGGAAATCCATCTGCCCGTGTCGGACATGGAGGTTGTTGACCGGGACGGGGAAACCTTTGAACCGGCTGGCTTCCGCCGCTTCGTCCGCGCGGCGCTCGATGGCGGAACGCGATCCGGGGGGCGGCGTGGTGCCGAGGCTCGGCGGCGTGTCAGCCGGAGCCGTTGTCGAAGCGTCCAGCCCGGCGGTGGGACCGGTGACCCCGGTGTTTTCGCGCGCGAGTTCCTCTGCTTCCGATTGATGCACCCGGTCCTGACCGGGCGGGAAACTCCAGCGGCCGTCGTCGTCCTGCTGCCAGACGAGGCGTGGTCGGTCAAGGAGCACCCGCTCGATGACCAATTGTCGCCGGCTGAGGAAAGGCCACCACGCAAAGCGCACGCGGAAGCTCGCGGCGGTGAAGAAATCCAGCGGACGGTCTTTCGAGGCGGCACCGGAGTCTTCCGCCGCCTTGGCGCGAAAGGCGATGCCGTCCAACCGCAGACCCTCCCAAGGAGTCACGGTGGTCTTTTGGAGATGGACGGGCAGCTTCAGGTTGGCCTCCACCGCCTCGCGAATCCGCTGTTGCACGCCATGCGATTGCACATAAAGGTTGGCGGCGAGCAACAACACGCCGCCGAGGACAAAAGCCGCCACCGTCACGCGCAGCGCGTACCAGCCAAGTTTTCTCACGTTGAAACAAACTACCCGCTCACGCGCGGAAAGGAAGCCGGAAACGGTTATCCCGGCCGCGGGGCGCATCCTCGTGATCTTCAACCCCGCCGCGCGCAGCGAGCGCGCGGCGCGGTTCCGGGATCGCATCCAGGCGCTCGACCCGCACGCGGAAGTCCGCCCGACCGGTAGTCCCGGAGACGCCGCCGCGATGGCGGCCGCGGCGGTCAAGGAGGGTTTTCCCATCGTCGTGGCCGCCGGCGGCGATGGCACGATCAACGAGGTGGTCAACGGTCTCGCCGGCTCGGAGGCGACGCTCGGCTTGCTGCCGCTCGGCACGATGAACGTTTTTGCCGCCGAACTCGGCATCCCCTACAACCGGCTGCGGCGTTGCTGGGAAATCATCCGTGCCGGCCACGTCCGGCACATCGACCTAGCGCGGGCGAACTCACACAGTTTCGTGCAACTGGCCGGGGTCGGCTTCGATGCGCAGGCGGTGGCCGGAGTGGACCGGGAAGCCAAAAAAAACTTCGGGCCGTTGAGCTACGTCATCTCCGCGGCGAAGGTCGCCGCGCGCTCGCCGCCGGAGCTGCGGATCGTCGGCGACGACGGCGTCGAGCGCAAGGGCTCGTTCGTCCTGGTCGGCAACGGCCGCTACTACGGGGGCAAGCTCGCCGTGTTCAAGCAGGCGGTCATCGACGACGGCAAGCTCGATGTGCTCGTTTTCAAGAACCTCGGCTACCTGGACATCATCAGGTACATCCAGCACATCTTCATGGGCACGCATCTGGCGTTGCGCGACGTGGAGTACTTCCAGACGACCGGGTTGCAGGTGGACCCCCTTTCGTCGGAAGACGTGCCGTTTGAAGCGGACGGGGAGTTGGTCGGGTACGCCCCCGTGCGCTTCCAGGTCGCGCACCGGACCTTCAAAGTGCTGGCACCTCCCCTTGGAGTCGCGAAATGACGCTTGACCGGGCGGCGACCTTGCACCGGGCGACCGTACCTGTTAAGTGAATACCCCCGGCTGGCCGGGCGTCTTTTTCTATTTCTTTCGCTTCGGTGACCCCCTGATGAGCAGTACCGCCGGCAACAAACCCGTCTTTTTCGACCTCGGAGGCAAACGCTGGCCGCGCGCGCGGCGGCTGCTCGTGCTGTTTGGCCTCGCCGTGTTCCTGGGTTCGGTGGTCTTCGTGCAGTCGCTCCTAACCCCGCCGCTGCTCGTGCTGCCGGTCAAGCTCAAGAAGCTCAAAGAGCAGCTCAAAGCCCTCCAGAAACAAGGAACCGCCCAGCCCAACGTCAACGCGGCGAACGCGGCGGCCATGCAGGAGTTCTACAAAGGGGACGCTAGCCACGGGCACGTTGCGTCGGGCAAGGACCCGGCGTCCAGCCGCGCGCCACGGCCGCCGCGTCCCGCCGGCCAGATCCGGCTCGGGTTCACCGTTGGTTGGGACCCGAGCAGCTTCGACTCGCTCGTGGCCCACGCGGACAAGCTCACCCACGTTTGTCCCGAGTGGTTCACCCTCACCACCTCCGATGGCAATTTTACCGGCGACAACGATGTCGCGCTGCTGCGTTTCCTGTCCAACAAACCCTTGGTGCTGCTGCCGCTGATGACGAACTTCGCCGGCGAGGGGCGGGTGCCCGAAGCGGTGGAAAACCTCGCCCACGGCTCGGCCAACGCCCAGGATCGGTTCGTCGACAACCTCAAGCGCAAGCTCGGCGAGATCCACGCCGGCGGCGTGCTCATTGACTGGGAAGGCATTGACGCCGCCTACCAGAACGATCTCACCAAGTTCCTGACCAGGATCGCAGATTCGCTGCACGAACTCGGGCTGCAACTCTGGCTCCAGGTCCCGGTTGGCGACGAACGGCGGGCCTACGACATCGAGCAACTGGCCGACGTGGTGGATTTTTTTGTCGTCTCGCTGCACGACCAGGTGTCCGAAGAAGATGCGCCGGGTCCCGTCGCGGCGCAGGATTGGGTCCAGGGTTGGCTCGCGGCGGTCGCCAGCTACGGTGACCCGGAACAGTGGGTGATCTCGCTGGGCAATTACGGCTACGACTGGCCGCAGGACACCGCGGCGAACACCCGCACGGGCTGGCGGCGGGCGGACACGATCAGCTTTGCCGACGCGATGAGCCGCGCCGCCTACGCGGGCGAGGGCAACACCGAGAGCGGCGCGCCCGAATACAACCCGTCCTTTGATTATACGCTCGCGGGGATCAACCATGAGGTCTGGTTCCTGGACGCGGTCTCGTTCCTCAACCAGGCCCGGGCCGCTCACCAGAAGGGCTTCGGCAACCTCGCCGTCGACCGCCTCGGCACCGAGGACCCCCAACTCTGGACCGCCCTGGACATGGTGGGCACGGCAGCCTTGACCAAGAACGATCTCACGCCACTGCTCGAACTCAAGACCGGGACCACGATCACCAACATCGGCGAAGGCGAGATCATCACCGCCGACATCTCGCCGGAAGAAGGCAAGCGCACGGTCGATCTCGACGAGGCCACCGGTCTGCTCGGCACGACCTACGACAAATTTCCGGAGTACCCCACGTTGTATCATCAAGGCTCGGGCGGCGAGCATCAGGTGGCGCTGACGTTCGACGACGGTCCCGACCCGAAGTGGACGCCGAAAATCCTCGACATCCTCAAGGAGAAAAATGTGCCGGCGGCGTTCTTTTTACTGGGGCAGCAGGCGGAAGACTATCCAAGCATCGTCCGGCGGATTGTGAGCGAGGGGCACGAGTTCGGCAGCCACACGTACACCCACGTCAACCTCGCGCTTTGCGACGACGAGCGCATTCAGGTCGAACTCAACGCCACGCAACGGCTGCTGCAAACGATCACCGGGCGTTCGACCACGTTGTTCCGGCCGCCGTACGAAGCCGACTCCCGGCCCAACCAACTCAGCGAGGTCATTCCCCTGATCGAGGCGCAGGAACTCCACTACATGACGGTGATGGAAAGCATCGACCCCGAGGATTGGGAGCGGCCGGGCGCGGACGTGATTTTCCAGCGGGTGAAGCAGCAACGCCACAACGGCAGCGTCATCCTGCTCCACGACGCCGGCGGCGACCGTTCCCAGACCGTGGAAGCCCTGCCAAAGATCATCGACTACCTGCGCGTGCGGGGAGACAAGCTCGTGTCGATCAGTCAACTGTTCGGGACGAACCGCGATGCGCTCAATCCGCCCCTGAAGGCGAACGACCACTCGCTGGCCAGAGTGGCCAGCGCGGTCGGATTCCGGTTGCTCCACGCGGCTTTCGGATTTCTCTGGGCGTTCATGGTCGTGGCGACGGTTCTCATCGTGTTGCGCACGATCCTCGTGGTGATCCTGGCGCTGATTCAGCGGAGGCAAACTTCCGCCGCGGCCGCTGTGCCGCCGCGTGGGGAGGTGGCTCTGCCAATGCCGCCCCTGAGCGTGATCATCGCCGCGTACAACGAGGAGAAAGTCATCGCGGCCACGCTGCGGTCGGTTCTGGACACGGACTACGAGGGGGGGTACGAGGTGCTCGTCATCAACGACGGCTCCAAGGATAAAACCGGGTCCGTGGTGGCGGAGATTGCCGCCGTCCACCCGGCGGTTCGGCTCATCGAGCAGGAGAATGCCGGCAAGAGCGCGGCGCTGATTCGTAGTGCGGACTTGGCATCCCATGATTTGCTCGTGTTCCTGGACGCCGACACCCTGTTCCAACGCGACACGCTACGCCATCTGGTGGCACCGTTCTCCGATCCGAAAGTTGGCGCGGTCTCGGGCCACGCGCGGGTCGGGAACCCCCGCAGCTTCATCGCCCGCTGCCAGGCGCTCGAATACATCTGCGGGTTCAACCTGGACCGGCGCGCCTACGACGCCTGGGACTGCATCACCGTCGCGCCCGGGGCCATCAGCGCGGTCGAACGCGGGGCCTTGCGTGCCGTGGGTGGCTTCCGGCCGGACACGCTGGCGGAGGACACCGACCTGACTCTCTGTCTGCACCGGCGCGGCTACCGGGTGCGCTACACGGCCAAGGCCGTGGCGTGGACGGAGGCCCCCGAGACGATCCGCGCCCTCGCCAAACAGCGGTTTCGCTGGTGCTTCGGCACGATGCAGTGCTTGTGGAAACACCGCGACATGCTGTTCAACCCTCGCTTTCGCGCCCTCGGGTTTTTCAGTCTCCCGAGCATCTGGTTTTTCCAGATCATTCTCGTCGCGTTGACGCCGTTGGTGGACCTGCTCTTGCTGGCTTCGATCTTCATGGGTGACGGGCGGGCGGTGCTGCCGTACTTCGTCACGTTCCTCGTGCTTGACCAACTGTTGGCCCTGCTGGCCTGCGCTCTGGAAAAAGAACCCCTGCGACAAAGCTGGATCATGGTGCCGATGCGCCTGGTCTACCGGCCGCTGCTGAGCTGGGTGGTCTGGAGATCTATCGTCAACGCCGTCAGCGGCGTCCTGGTGGGCTGGGGGAAGTTGGAACGAACCGCCGCGGCTACCGTGCCCACTCGCGCGTGACCATGGGGATGATGCGCAGCGATCGGTTGCTTGGCACAGGGTTGCGTCTCCTGGTCTGCGCCCTCGTGCTGTCTGGCGTGACCGCGTGCGAGCGGAAGCACGTTTCCGAACCGAAACCACCTGAAGCCGCCGCCCCGCAAACGCTGGCGGTACCGAAAGACGGGGCGTACACCGGTGCTTACATCGACTTCGGCGAATACGAGGATAGCGTGACGCTGGAAGGCATCGAAGGATTCGAGGATCTGGTCGGCAAACACCAGGCTATCGTCGCCTCTTCGAGCTACTGGGGAGAACAGTCGTTTCCCGCCGCCAACGTGAACCTGATCTGGTTGCACGGTTCGATCCCGCTGATCTTCTGGTCGCCGTGGGACCGGCCTTACCAGGAATCCAACGGCACGGATCGGTTCGACCTGAACAGCATCATCGCCGGCAAGTGGGATGACTACATCGACCGCTGGGCGGACGGCGCACGCGAGTTCAATCGTCCGCTGATGGTCTCGTTCGCCAACGAGATGAACGGCTCCTGGTTCCCGTGGAGCGGCGGACTCTATGGCGCGGGTAAGCTCCTGCCGAAAATGCACCCGGACGAAGCGAACCGCTACGAGGGGCCGGAAACGTATAAGGCCGCGTACCGCCACGTGGTGGACCGGGTCCGCGCGCGGGGGGTGTCCAGCGTGATCTGGGTTTTCCACGCGATGAACTATTCGTATCCCGCCGATTCGTGGAACGTCGTGGAGCAATACTATCCCGGGCCGGATTACGTGGATTGGCTAGGCCTCAGTGTCTACGGCCAGCAGTTCAACGACGAGCCCTGGGTGGATTTCCCGCCGATGGCGGACTGGCCCTATCATGAAATCTGCATGCTGGACCCCGCGAAACCTGTCATGCTGACGGAGTGGGGCGTGGGCGAGTTTCCCGCCACCGGTGAGAAATCGGAGTTCGTCACCGAGGCGTTCCGCACGATGGCGAACTATCCGAGGCTCAAGGCGGCGATTTTCTGGCACGAACGCTGGCAGAACGACGACAAGTCCTACAGCAACCTCCGCGCGAACTCGTCGCCGAACTCGCTCAAGGCGTACCGTGACGGCGTCCGGCCGGGGTTCTGGGTTGACCGCCCGGTCCTCCACTGATCCCCCACGCGGCGGGACGGTCAGAGTTCGAAGAACGACCGCAGTTTATCCAGAAACCCGGCCTGGTACTCCTGCTGCTTGGCGTGGACGAGCAACGGATGCTGCGCGCGAGCCTGCGCGATGCCTTCGTTGGCCATCTGTCGCTGGGCCAGCAGCTCGCTCAAGCGTTGCTGCAGGTCGGCGTCCCGCGCGATGATCTCGCCGAACGTCCGCTTGGTAATCTCCATGACCTCGCAGTCACTCACGGCCAGCACGCTCGCACTGCGTTTTTCGCCGGTCAGCAGCGACATCTCACCGAAGCAGTCGCCGTTTTGCAGGGTGGCCACGCGGGTTTGCTGACCATCCATGAGGACGTTCACCGTGGCTTCGCCGGTGACGAGCACGAACATCGACGCGCCGTCCGCCTTTTCCCGGATGATCGTCTCGCCGCGGCCGTAATGATGGATAGGCGAACGCGACACGAGCGTGGCGAGATCATCAGCGCGCATCCCTTGGAAAAGGGGCAGGCGGGTGAGCAGTTCGCGGGTTGACTCGCGCGGATGGGCGAACGCGTGGCCTAGATCCGGGTCAGGCGTCCTCGTCCGTTCGACTTGGAGGTGGCGGATCGGGTAAGGGATCTTGATTTGCTGGCGGCGGAGTGCGTACCAGATGTTCGTCCGCACCGCGTCGGCGACCGGGTTATAGAGCCGATGATCGTCCAGCCAGAAGCGGATTTCGTAGACGACTGCGCTGTCACCGAAGTTTTTTATGAAGACGCCCGGTGCCGGCTCGCCGAGCACCCCGGCGGCGGCGGCCGTCGCGCGCAGCAGCACGTCTTTGACCCGGTTCGGAGGGACGTCACAATCGACGCCGATCTCCAGGCGCATCGCATGCACGCTGCCTCCGCCGTGATAGTTGACGATGGTTTGCCGGACGATCTGCTGGTTGGGCACGTCGAGTTGGACGGAGTCGGTGGTCACGAAACGAGTCGAGCGCCAGTTGATCTCGACCGCCTGCGCGTGCACCTGGTCGACCAGCAGCCAGTCGCCAACGCTGAAGGGCCGCCCGAACTGCAAGGCGAAACCAGCGATGATGTTGCCGAGCGAATCTTGCAGCGCGAAGCCCAGGATGATGCCCACCACGCCGGACGCGGCCAGGAGGCCGGGCACCCGCACGTTGTAACCAAATTGCAGGACCAGCAGCACCGCCACGACGAAGACGAGCAGGCCGGTCACCTCGCGGATGAACTTCGGGATCGGGGCTTTGCGTCGCTCCTCGAAGTACCAGCGCCAGAAGTACTGGTCCAGCAACCGCACTAGCACGCCGGACCCGAGGACGGACGACATCGCGCCGAGTTCCCGCGTGTCGATGAACCCAGGGCGCAGCAGGACCACGGCGAGGTAGGCGGCAAAGACCGCGCTGAAGAGCTGGTAAATTGCACCCAGCCGCGTGCCGATCCGGCGCTTGAGCAGCCGCCCGACCGCCACGAACAGCAGGTAGAGGCCGACCGCCGTCGCCACCGTGGCACCAGCGACACTCAGGTTGAACGCCGCGGAGTTGCCGCTCGTGGGCAAGGGGCCGACCCGGTCCCAAAAGAACGACAGTAATCCGCCGCGAAGTAGCACGCTAGCCGTTCTAACACCGCGGGATACGACCGGCAAGCTCGGTCGATGTACCTGCTCGGCGGCGTCCAAACACAGGGTGGGCATGCGTCTTCATCCCTCCCTGTGATACGACCGGTCGCTCACGCGGTCTGACCCAGAGCTTGCCCGCCGGCAGAACGCCTTACATCTCCGTTGCTTCGAGGAAGCCTTCCAACTGCCGGATCCGCGTCGGGTGGCGCATCTTGCGCAATGCCTTGGCTTCGATCTGCCGGATGCGCTCGCGCGTGACTTTGAATTGGCGACCGACTTCTTCGAGCGTGCGGCTGTACCCGTCGATCAGACCGAAACGCTGTTCGAGCACCTGACGCTCACGCTCGGTCAAGGTTTCGAGCACGTCCTTGATCTTGCCCTTCAGAAGCACGATCGCCGTCATGTCCGAGGGGTTGTCAGCGCCTTTGTCCTCAATGAAGTCGCCGAAATTCGTGTCCTCGCTGTCGCCGACGGGTGCCTGGAGCGAGATGGGCTGCTGGGCCATCTTGAGCACTTGGCGCACCCGCTCGACGGGCAGGTGCACCTCTTCGGCCACCTCCTCCGGGGTCGGTTCTCGACCGTATTCCTGGACAAGCTGCTTCTGCACCCGCATCAGCTTGTTGATCGTCTCGATCATATGCACGGGGATACGGATCGTTCGCGCTTGGTCCGCGATGGAACGGGTGATCGCCTGCCGAATCCACCATGTCGCGTAGGTCGAAAATTTGTATCCGCGGCGGTACTCGAACTTCTCCACCGCCTTCATCAGGCCCATGTTGCCTTCCTGGATCAGGTCGAGGAACGAAAGCCCTCGGTTCGTGTACTTTTTGGCAATGGAGATGACCAGTCGCAGATTCGCCTCGACCATCTCGTCCTTGGCCTTGCGAGCCTTGCGCAGCCAGCCTTTGAGTTCGTGGTACTCCTTGTTGAAATCGTCCGGGGTCAGCCAGAACTGGTGCTCCAACTCCTTGAGCTTGGCCCCGTAGTCCACCCGGTGAGCACCGCCGGCCACCGTCTGGCCGTGCTGTGCTTGCAGTTGTGTCAGGACCTTGAAGTTGTTGTCGGCGAGCGCCACAAATTCCTCGGTGACCTTCTGCTTGAAGTAAAACTTCGGATAAAGCTTCTGCAACGATTCGTGCTGGCGCTGAAATTCCTTGCGGCTTTCCTCGCCCTTCCCGTTGCCGGTGTATTGCGCCAGATAGAGCCGGGACAACTCCGTGCTGTGCTGTTCGAGCTGTTCGCTGAGCCGGGGCAAGCCTTTGAGGTAACGCTCGCGGCTGTCGATCTTCTTGTCGAGGATCACGCGGTCGAACCGCTCGCGTCCTTCCAGGAGCTTTTGCGAGAGGTCGAGGTGCGCCCGCGCGATAAATCCGAAGCGGTTCAGGTGCCGCTGGACCCGGGCTTCCGCGTCTTCGATCCGCTTGGAGATTTCGACCTCCTGCTCGCGGGTGAGCAGGGGCACCTGGCCCATCTGCTTGAGGTACATCCGCACCGGGTCGTCGAGGATGTCCAACCGGCCGTTGGACTCGCTCTTCTCGTCCTCGGCTTTCTCCTCCTTTTCGTCTTCTTCGTCGCTCTCGCTGTCGAGTTCGCTGTCCTGTTCCTTTTTGAGGTCTTTATAGCGGTCAACGTCCGAGGCTTCGATGATGTCGAACTCCATCGAGCGCAAGCGCGTCTGGATCGCCTCGATCAGGTCGGGATCGTTGACGCCGTCCGGCAGCGCCTCGTTGAGATCGTCCCACGTCAGGTAACCCTGCTCTTTCGCGAGCTTGATGAGCTCGCGGATTTTTTCCTGCGTGTCGTGGGCTTCCGCCGTCACCTTCGGCGCGGGCGGGGTGACGTGATGAGCCACCGCCTTGGAGGCCTTCGCCGCCTTCGGTGCTGCCGTCTTGCTGCCTTTCGCCTCCGGTTTGGAGGTCTTTTGCGAGGCTTTGCTGTCGACGGCGGCTACCGGGCGGGGCTTGGGGGAGGCGGGAGCAGACGGGTTCGCTTTGGCCATAGTGACTGGGCGATCAGTTAAGAAGCCCTGAAGATCAAGAACCAGCAAGCAACGCCGTGACGATCAGAGCCGCGCAATCTGTTTCAGCCTCAAATGAAGGTCAAGAATTTCTTTCTGCAAGTGGGCGGTTTCTTCAGGGCTCGTTTCAGAGAGGCGCAGGCGGCTTTCCAGGGCGACCAGCCGCTCCCGCAGGATCGTTCTTTCCAGTCCGCGCCAGCAGTCCTGCGCCGCGTGCAAAGGGTGGGGGTACGGCTTGTCCGCGAGCAGAGCGGTCACGAAGGCTTCCTCGGCCGTCGGCAGGGTCGCCACGAACGCGTTGGTCGCCGCCGCTTCCCCCACGGTGAGTTCCGCCGCCAACGAGTGGAAGAGGAGGTCCGATCCGCCGATGCGGGGAAGCACCTCCTCCCAGGGTTGTGCCTGGAGCCATTGGCGGGACTCATCGTGTTCGAGCGAGATTTTGAGCAGGTCGCTGATCACCTTGGGCGGTTTCTCGAACGGCGGCGCGCTCGGTGTCGAGGCTCCCAGCGTGGCCGGGTTCGAGCCTTTGAGATCCACGTCGCCGGTGCGCGCCCCGGTGTAGCTGCGGCGTTTGAGAAGCCCGCGAAAGTCCTGCGCCGACATCCCCAGCCGCGCGCTGACCTTGCCCACCACGGCCTCGCGGAACACGGGGTCGGTCAACAGCGAGACCGATTCGGCCATCTTCGCGCTGAACTGCGACTTGCCGCGCGGCGTGTCCAGGTCGAACTGCCCGGCGAGGCGGTCGATCTGGAAGTCAAAGAAGTCCTGCGCCGCCCCGATCCGTTCCGCAAACGCCGAGGCGCCACCCTTGCGGATGAGCGAGTCCGGGTCCTCGCCCGCGGGCATCGTCGCCACACGCACGGTGACGTTGGCCTCCAGCAGCGCGGGCAAGGAACGCTCGGCCGCTTTCTGCCCGGCGTTGTCAGCGTCGAAACACAGCACGACCTGGTCGGCGTGCCGCTTGAGGATGCGCGCCTGCTGGTCCGTGAACGCCGTGCCCTGCGGGGCGGTGACGTTCTGGATGCCGGCCTCGTACGCCGTGATCAGGTCGATTTGTCCCTCGCACACGATGGCGAACCCGGCTTCCAGCAAGGCCGGCTTGGCCAGGTGCAGCCCGAAGAGCACCTTGCCTTTGGTGAAAAGCGGCGTCTCGGGCGAGTTGACGTACTTCGCCCCCTTCGCCTCCGCCGCGAGCACCCGGCCGCTGAAGGCGATCACCTCTCCGGACTCGTTGCAGATCGGGAACATCAGCCGGTCGCGGAACCGGTCGTACGCCCGTGCCCGGCGCAGGAACACGTCGGTGACCTCCACGGAGGGGTCGGGGTCGTCCTTGAGCTTGACCAAGCCGCTCTTGATGGCTTCCTCCTTGCGGTAGCCGCGTTCTTCGGTCCAACGCAGGCATGCCTCGTAGGAGTCCGGCGCGTAGCCGATCTGCCAGCGGACGGCGGTTTCCCCGGTGAGACCCCGCGACTTCAGGTAGGCGCGCGCGTGCTCGGCGGCAGGCGTTTTCATGAGGTTGCGGTGAAACCACGCCGCCGCCTCGCCGTGCAGCGCGAGCAAGCGCCGGCGCAGGTCGCCCGCGCCGCGTTCCTCCGGCCGGCCGTACTGTTCCTCGACGATGGTGATGCCCGCCCGCTCGGCCAGCCGCCGCACCGCCGCCGGGAACTCGATGTTTTCGTGCATCATCACGAACTTGAACACCGTGCCCCCCACGCCGCACCCGAAGCAGTGAAAACGCTGGCGCGACGGGCTGACGCTGAACGACGGCGACTTCTCCCGGTGGAACGGGCACAGCGCGACGTAGTTGGCCCCGGCGCGCTTGAGCGGGCCGATGCGGCTCTGGATGACCTCGACGATGTCGTTGGCGGCGGCGACTTGTTCGAGGGTTTCCGGCGGGATCATCGGGGCAACGGCGCGACAGAGGCGAGTTTCAGCATTGCGCCGGGCGCGGCCCTCCGCAATGGTTCCCGGTTGTTTTTCGCGGTTTTGCTCCGCCCCCCATTTATGCGCCTTGTTGACCGTTACATCGGGAGGGAAATCCTCGTCTCCTTCTTCCTCGCCGTTTGCGTGCTGAACATCGTGCTGGTGCTCGGGCAGATCTTCAGAAAGCTGTTCGGCTACATCATCGACCACAACGTCCCGGTCTATTACATCCTCACAATCGTCCTGTCGCTTCTACCGACGGCGCTGATTTACAGCCTGCCGTGGGGATTTCTCACCGCCGTCCTGCTGGTGTTCGGGCGCTTGTCCGCCGCCAACGAACTGACCGCCCTTCGCACCGCCGGCCTGAGCATCGCCCGGATCGCCCGGCCGGTGCTGGCGCTGGCCTTCGCGGCGTCGGGCCTGTGCCTGTGGATCGACCTGTACGTGGCTCCCCGGTACTTGCAGAATCTCCAGGCCGCATTCGTGGACATGGCGACGAGCAATCCCTCGGCGGCGTTCACCGGTGACCAGATCATCAACGAGTTTCCCGGCCAGAAGATTTTCGTCGGCAAAAAGACCGGCAACCAGTTGGAAAACATCCGGGTCTTCAAGCTGGACGAGGCCAGCCGGCCGGTGAAGGTCGTTTTTGCCCGGACCGGCACGCTCGAAACCGACCCGGAGCACCGGCAGATCATTATGAACCTGGTGGGCGCGCGTTACGAACAGCGCGACGACGGCAGCCCGGACGACCTGACCAAGGTGCACGACGGCATCACCATGGACAATTTTCCCCTGTCGATCTCGCTCGATGAGCTTTACACGAAAAAACAGGGCCGCAGGAAACCGGAAGCGTATACCTACGACGAACTCGTCGGCGAACTGGTCGCCAGACACCAGCAACTCGCGGCCGACCGCGAGAACCTGAAAAGCACGCACGAGGACGACTGGCGAAAGGCGATCCGCGCGGATACGGCGCAGCTGACCGCCATCAAGACCGAGATCAACAAACGCTTTTCCTTCTCGCTGGCCTGCGTGACCTTCGCGCTCATCGGCATCCCGCTCGGGATCACGGCGCAACGCCAGGAAACCACCGTCGGCTTCGCGCTCAGCCTGCTCGTGGCGCTGTCGTACTTCTTGATCATCATTGTGGTCAACGCCTTCCGCGAAAAGGCGCACGTCCACCCGGAACTGTTGATCTGGCTGCCGAACGCGGTTTTCCTCCTGCTCGGTGGCGCGCTCTTCTACCGTCTGAACCGGCGCTGATCTCAGGCGGCCCCGCGCCCGGCCGCGTGCAGGAACGGTTGCAAGCCCACCATCAGCTTGCCGAACAACGCGAAATCCACCTGCTGCTGCCCGTCGCTGAGGGCTTCGGCCGGGTTGGGATGGACCTCCACCAGCAGCCCGTCCGCGCCGCACGCCGCGGCCGCCAGCGAGAGCGGAATCACCAGCTCGCGCCGCCC
>CAXTOX010000016.1:0-30138 GCA_964245885.1 uncultured Chthoniobacterales bacterium
GCGAAAACTCCCAAACCAGCCTTATCTTTAGTGCCATTCGGGACAGGCATCTTTTCCTTCTCTTCAATCTGCGGAAATCTGCGAAATCCGTGGCTAAATCCGCCTCCGTTCTGAAGAAGGAATCACTTCGCCGCTGAATGCGTCTGGTAGAACCACGCCGAATATCCCAGGCTTCCCACCGCCAGCACGAACGGGACGGCCAGCAGGACGATCTGAAGGGACTTGTGACGGAGCCGGCGCAGGGTGTTTTTCATGGTTGGATTGATGTTTGCCGCGTTCGATCAGGGAAATGAACCACGAGAGGCATTCGTCGAGCACGGTGGCCTCCAGTCGGTAGACGACCGACTGGCCAGCCTTGCGCGACGAAACCAGCCCCGCGCGCCTCAGCAATCCCAGGTGGTGGGAGACCGTTGGCTTGCCTAACGAGAACTCCGCGGAGATCTCGCCCGCCGAGAGGTCGCGCTGGCCGAGCAGGTCGAGGATGCGCCGCCGGGTAGGATCGCCGAGCGCGCGGAAGAGGCCGTTCATGGATGTTTCGACGATTCGACGAACATCGAAATAAGTTAAGCGATTCTTGCTGTGACCTGCTTCCGGTGCATTGCGCATCCGTCCGACCGGCGGCAAGCTCTGTCGCACATGAAACGCGTCTTCCTCGCTGTCTTCCTCACGGCCGGCTTGATCTCCGGCCGCCTCCTGGCCGAACCGACGCCTGAACCTGCGCCCAAGGACAAGCCGGTCGACGCCGACAAAAAAGCCGACGACAAGCCCGACAAGGACAAGGAACCCCCCGCGCCGGTGGTCACCGACCATACCATCACCCTCCCGGGTGGGCGCGTGCTCAAGTACAAGGCGACCGCCGGTTATCTGACCCTGCGCGACACTTCCGAACCCAAAGACTCCAAGGGGAAATCCGAAGAGAAAAAGGACGACTTCGACCCTCTCAAGGGCAAGACCAAGGCGCAGGTCTTCTTCGTGGCGTACACGCTTGATCCCGCGCCCGATCCCGCCACGCGGCCGGTGACGTTTTCCTTCAACGGCGGCCCCGGTTCGTCGTCGGTCTGGCTGCACATGGGCGCGCTCGGTCCGCGCCGTGCGCAGCTCACCGACCAGGGCGAAGCGCCGCCACCCCCATACAAACTTGTGGACAACGAATCGACTTGGCTCGACGCCACGGACCTCGTTTTCATCGACCCCGTTTCCACCGGCTACAGCCGCGCCGCGATGGGGGAAGGTTCCAACCAGTTCCACGGCTACAAGGAAGACATCGCCAGCGTGGGCGAGTTCATCCGCCTGTACCTGAGCCATCACGCGCGCTGGTCGTCGCCGAAGTTCATCGTGGGCGAGAGCTACGGCACGACGCGCGCGGCGGGGTTGAGCGATTACTTGCAGGAGACGCACGGCATCTACCTCAACGGCATCGCGCTGGTTTCCAGCGTGCTGGATTTCTCGACGCTCTCTTTTGACCCGGGCAACAACCTGCCGTTCGTCTATTACCTACCGACCTACACCGCCGCCGCGTGGTACCACAAACGGCTCCCGCCCGATTTGCAGTCGCAGCCGTTGGCCGACGTGCTCAAGGATTCCGAGCAGTTTGCCAACAACGAATACCTCCTCACCCTCATGCACGGTGACGCGGTACCGCCCGACGAACGCGCCAAGGCCGCCGACACGCTGGCGCGTCTCACCGGCCTGCCCGCCGCGCAGTTGGCCCAGCAGAACCTGCGCGAAACCGACCAGCGTTTTTTCCTGGACCTCTTGAAGGACAAAAACCGGAGCATCGGCCGCTTCGACGCGCGTTTCACGGGGATTCGCTACGAGCCCGGGACGCAGGACGCCGACTTCGATCCGAGTGACGAGGCGGTGAACGGACCGTTCACGTCGGCCTTCAACGACTACGTACGGCGCGAACTCAAATACGAGAGCGACCTGCCGTATAAGACGCTGACGGACGTGCAGCCGTGGAACTTCGCCGCCGACCCGGCCAACCCGAACAACTACCTGGATGTCGCCGACAACCTGCGCAAGGCGATGAGCCGCCACCCGTACCTGAAGGTGTGGGTGTGCTGCGGCTACTACGACCTGGCGACGCCGTATTTCGCCGCGCAGCACGTCGTGCAGCAGATGAACCTCGATCCGGCGATCCGCAATAACATCGCGCTGACCTACTACAACGCCGGGCACATGCTCTACGTGCAGAAGGAGGCGCGGGAGAAGTTCCGCCGCGACTTCGAGACGTTCCTCAACAGCGCCACGCACGCCGTGCCTGTATCGAACGCGGAACGCTGAGGCCAAGAACATGGCAGCCGGTTTGTTTTGGCGTGTGGCGATGGCATGAAACCCCTGAGTTTGTCGAAGAGCAGAGCGACCTCGTTGCGTTGCTTGTACTTCTTCGGTAGTGGTACAGTTTGGCAAGTTTTCAGCCCCGGCAGAGGCGGAATTTTAGTCCACGGCATGAGCCGTGGGAAAACGATCACCCGTGAGCCTAGCCCCGGCAGGGGCGGCAGAAAGGATGCCCTCGCTCCGGGACCACCCGGCCGGTTTTCTGTCGCCCCTGCCGGGGCTGACGCTTTTTTTGTTCTTTTCCCACGGCTCACGCCGTGGGCTGCACTCTGCCGCCCCTGCCGGGGCTGCCAAAACATCAAACTGTACCACCACCACTTCTTCTGGTGATTCTTCTCCGGTCGATGTACGTTACGGACGTGGCAAAAGACAATTTTTCGTTCGAGAAACGGCGCAAGGAGATGGAGAAGAAGGCCAAAAAGGAAGAGAAGAAAAAGCGGAAGCTGGAAGCTGGAACGGCACCGGCCGAGGAGCCAGAGAATCAGACCGGGGAGCAAACTCCTCCGTAAGGCTCCGCGAACATTTCTGCGTCGGTCCGAGAAGTCCAACAAGGCAGACCGACGCGTGGGCACGCTTCCGGGCGTTTTCTGATGCGTTCCGCGGCCCTTGGAGGTAGCGTCTAAATAAGAATCAGGGCACCCATTCTCCCACCCGGGAGAACAGGTGCCCTGTTCCACACACACCGCGCTAGCACCGCCATCTTGCCGTCTTACCAGCTCAGTGCGCCGCCGGTCTGGTATTCCGTCACGCGGGTCTCGAAGAAGTTCTTCTCCTTGCCGAGATCAATCGTCTCGCTCATCCACGGGAACGGGTTCTTCGAGCCGTACCTCGGGGCGAGGCCAATGCGCTCCAACCGCCGGTCGGCGATGTGCTGCACGTACTCGCGGAACAAATTTGCGTTGAGCCCTAGAATCCCCTTCGGCAAACAATCCTGCGCGTAGGCGATTTCGAGTTCCACGGCTTGCTCGATCATCCCCTCGATCTCCGCCGTCAACGCGGGCGTCCACGCTTCCGGGTTTTCGGCCTTGATGCCGTTGATCAGGTCCGCGCCGAACGACAGGTGCGTGCTCTCGTCGCGCATGATGTACTCGAACTGCTCGCCGATCCCCGCCATGCGGTTCTGCCGCTTGAACGACAGGATCATGACGAACCCGGAGTAGAAGAAAATGCCCTCCATGATCACGTAAAAACCGATCAAATTCTTGAGGAACTTCTGCACGCCCTCGACCGAATCCGTCGAGAAATTCGGGTCCATGATGTCGGCGGTCAGCGTCATCTCGAACGCGTCCTTGTCGTGGATCGAATTCACCTCGTGGTACATGTTGAAGATCTCACGCTGGTCCAGCGAGAGGCTCTCGACGATGTAGTGGAAGGTGTGCGTGTGGATCGCCTCCTCGAACGCCTGCCGCAACAGGAACTGGCGGCACTCGGGATTGGTGACGTGCTTGAAGATCGCCAGCACGATGTTGTTGCCCACGAGGCTCTCGGCGGTGGAGAAGAACCCGAGGTTGCGCATGATGACGCGGCGTTCGTCGGGGTTGAGCCGGTTGGATTTCCACAACTCGATGTCGCGCTGCATGGACACCTCGGTGGGCATCCAGTTATTGGCGCAGCCGTTGAGGTAATGCTCCCACGCCCAAGTGTACTTCAGGGGCATGAGCTGGTTCACGTCGACGGCCTGGCAGTTGATGAGCCGCTTGTCGTCGGCGTCGATGCGTTTGGCGAGGTCGTGGAGTTCGGGACGGGTGTCGGAATTGTTGCAGCAGGACATGGTAAGTAATGGACGGTTAACGGAGTGGAGTGAAGGTGGGCGGCAGCCGGCGAACGGCAACAACGGGCCGGCGCAGCCGCCTTCGGCAGACTGGGAACTAACGGGAATCTAGACTGGAAAACGGCGCGGACCAAATACGGATCGCGCGGCTGCGGGTGTTACGACTTGGAATTGTCGCCCTTGATCGTTTCGGTGATTTTCTCGACGAGCGAGGCCCCGGCGTCGACGACGGCGGACGCCGCGTGGGTGACGGGTTCCGTGACCGCGCTGACCACCTTGGAAGCGGTGGACGGTTTCGCTTTTGGCGCGGGCTTGGCCTTTGCCTGAGGGGCGGCGGGCTTGGCAGCCGCCTTCGGGCCAGGCTTCGGAGCGGGAGCAGGCTTGGCAGCCGCTTTTGGCGCGGGCTTCGGAGCGGCTTTCGCTTTCGGCGCCGGGGCTGGCTTGGCCTTCGCTTTTGGCGCGGGCTTGACCGCCGCCTTCACCTTGGTCGCCACCGGCTTGGCTTTGGCGGCGATCTTCTTGCCGACCGCTTTCACGGCGGTCTTGAACTTGGGCGCGACGTTCTTGGCTTTGGCCGGGAGAACCTTGGCTGCCACCTTCTTGAGTCCGGTCTTCTTTGCCACGGGCGACTTGGAAGGCAGGACCTTCGCGGCGGCTTTCTTGACGACCGGGGTTTTTTTGGCGGGCGCGGCCTTGCTCTTGGCGGCAGTTGGCTTCAGCGCGCTCTTCTTGGTGGCAGTGGTTGTTTTGGCCATGGTGATTACTTCCTGGTTGGGATGGTGATGGTGTGTGGACTGACGAGTGATCGTTTACTGGCAAGCCTCGCAGGTCGGATCGAGCAGGCTGCACATCTTGGCGGACGCCGGCTCGGCGATTTCTTCGAGCGACCCCCCGGCGGGTGAAGCGTCGGCGGTCACCACGGCGGGCGCGGGCTGCAAGCTCGGCGGCGCGGCTTGGCGGTCCACCTTCACGTTGGCGCTGGCGCTCTTGTTCTTCATCCAGCGCGGTTGTGCGCCGCGGCGGTTGACATCGACCGTGCTCTTCTCGATCTGCGTGGCCGCGAGCGTGCGCAGGTAGTACGTCGTCTTGAGGCCCTTGCGCCAGGCCAGCGTGTACATGTCGCTGAGCTTTTTGCCGTTCGGTGCGGCGAGGTAGAGGTTCAACGATTGGCCCATGTCGATCCACTTCTGACGGCGGCTCGCGCACTCGATCATCCAGCGCGGCTCGATCTCGAAGGCCGTGCGGAAAATTTCCTTCACGTCCTCGGGGATGCGCTCAATTTCGGTCAGCACGCCGTCGTAATACTTCAGGTCTTCTACCATCTCCGGGTCCCACAGGTCCAGCTTCTTAAGTGCCTCGATCAAATAAACATTGATCGTGGTGAACTCGCCCGAGAGGTTCGATTTCGCGAACAGATGCTTGTACATCGGCTCGATGGACTGGCTGACCCCGCTGATGTTCGAGATCGTCGCGGTCGGCGCAATGGCCATCGTGTTGCTGTTGCGCATGCCGTGTGCTTTCACGGCGGCGCGCACGGCGTCCCAGTCCAGCGTGGACGAACGGTCCGTGTCCATGAACCCGCCGCGCTCCGCTTCGAGCAGCGCAGGCGTGTCCATCGGCAGGATGCCGCGGCTCCACTTGCTGCCTTGGTACGTCAGGTAGGTGCCCCGTTCGCGGGCCAGCTCGGTGGAAGCGAGGATCGCGTGGTAGGAAATCAATTCCATGCTGCGGTCCGCGAAGTCCACCGCCGCGTCGCTCGCGTACGGCAGGCCGAGCTTGTAAAGCGCGTCCTGGAAACCCATCAACCCCAGCCCGACCGGCCGGTGGCGCATGTTCGCGTGGCGTGCCTCGGGAGTGGGGTAGTAATTGATGTCGATGACGTTGTCGAGCATCCGCATGGCCGTGCGTACGGTGCGCTCCAGCAGGGCGGCGTCGATGCCGTTTTCGCCGGTGTGCGCGGCGAGGTTGATGGAGCCGAGATTGCAAACGGCGATCTCGTCCTCGCTCGTGTTGAGCAGAATTTCCGTGCAGAGGTTCGACGAATGCACGACCCCCACATGGTCCTGCGGCGAGCAGATGTTCGACGGGTCCTTGAAGGTCAGCCACGGGTGGCCGGTCTCGAAGAGCATCGTCAGCATCTTGCGCCAGAGGCCAACGGCCTCGATGCGGCGGTGCAGCGGGATCTCCCCGCGGTCGGCCATCGCCTCGTACTCGGTGTAACGCGCCTCGAACGCGCGGCCGTAGAGGTCGTGCAAATCGGGTGTGTCGCTCGGGTTGAACAGCGTCCAGTGGGCATTCTGCGCCACACGTTTCATGAACAGATCGGGAATCCAGTTCGCCGTGTTCATGTCGTGGGTGCGGCGGCGTTCGTCGCCGGTGTTCTTGCGCAATTCTAGGAAGTCCTCGATGTCGAGGTGCCACGTTTCGAGGTACGCGCACATCGCGCCCTTGCGCTTGCCGCCCTGGTTGACAGCGACAGCGGTGTCGTTAGCGACCTTCAGGAAAGGCACCACGCCCTGCGATTCGCCGTTGGTGCCGCGGATCATGGCACCGGTGGAGCGGATGTTCGTCCAGTCGTTGCCCAACCCACCGGCCCACTTGGAGAGCTTGGCGTCGTCGCTGATGACCTTGAAGATGTGGTTCAAGTCGTCCATCACCGTGCTCAGGTAGCAGGAGGACAACTGCGGGTGCAGCGTGCCGCTGTTGAACAGCGTCGGCGTGCTGCTCGTGAACCGCTGCGACGACAGCAGCTCGTAGAACTCGATGGCGCGCTCGTTCTTTTGCTCGGCGGTTTCGAGAACGGCGAGACCCATCGACACGCGCATCCAGAAATACTGCGGCGACTCCAACCGGCGACCGGCGCTGTGGATGAGGTAGCGGTCGTACACCGTTTGCAAGCCCATGTACGTGAATTGATTGTCACGCTCCGGGTACATCGCGGCGCTGATGCGGGGCAGGTCGAAGTGCAGAAGGCTACTGTCGAGCCGGCCCAGCTCGACGCCCTCGCGCAGATAGTCGGCAAAGTGCTCCGCGTGGCGGATGGACAGCGTGGCGGCGTTCTGGTTGTCGTCCGTGTCGCCGAAGGGCAACACCTCGCGGTAGATGATGTTGAGCAGCAGCCGCGCGGCGACGTAGCTGTAGGCGGGTTCGCGTTCGATGCGGGCCTTAGCGGCGAAGATCATCGCCTTGTCGATCTCCTCACAGGTGACGCCGTCGTAGAGGTTTTGCAACGTTTCCTCGGCGAGTTCGCGCCAGTCGGTGCGGTCGGTGAGGCCGGCGCAGGCGCGGATGAGTTTGCGGCGGACCTGCTGCACGTCGAGAGGCTCGACGGTGCCGTCGGGCAAGGTGCATTTGAGGGCCGGGACATTGAGCGAGGCCACTTCGGCCTGGCCGCGCAGGATGCGGGCCTTCTTGCGTTCCTCGCGGTAGAGGATGTACGAGCGCGCGATGGCGTGCTGGCCAGAGCGCATGAGTTCGTTTTCGACGAGGTCCTGGATCAACTCGACTTCCAGTTCGCGGCCATCGGCGGCGAGGTCGAGAGCCTTTTGCGCGACGGCACTGGCCATGTAGGCGACGCTCGTGGCGGTTCCGGCGGGCAGCGCGGCGTCCTTGGAAAGACCGGTTTCGGCCTTGAAGGCGCTTTCGAGCGCGAGCGCGATGCGCGCGTCGTTGAACGGCTCCAGGTGGCCGTCGCGTTTGCGGACAAGGAATTTGTCGCCTTCGGACGACGCGGCGGGCAGCAGGTCGAACTGGGTTTGGCTTTCGTTCAAGGTCATCGTGGAATTCTCTGCGGTTGCGGTAATTGGAAAAAAGGGTGGCTGGCGTCGCTTTGCATGACCGGCAAGACCTTTTCTCGGCTGAGGAAACGCCGCCGCCGGCCTCTACCCTTTTTAGTTACGGCGCGAAAAAGGACCGGGCGGGCGGGAGATAGATACTACCTCCCCCGCCGCAGATGAGCGGCTGTGCGGCACGGAGGCTGACCCAGGTTGCCCTGTCGTCGGCCGTCGGCGTTTTCCTCTGCTTCAAGCAGGCTTAGAGTTCACCGAAAAGGGGTTTCAAACAGCACTCGAAACCCCTCTTCCGTGAACGGTTCTACATATGGGATGGACTGGCGTTTCCTTGCAAGGAAACTGTCCAACGACCATACCACATATAGAGGATCATTCAAAGAACTACGCAACAGCTTGGATTATCTTGATGATCGCGCTCAAGTCTTTTTTGCGTGTACGACGAAGAAAATTCCGGTTTTCCACCGCAAAAATTTTGTTTTCCTCTACGGAGGCACAGTGGCAAAGAATCCGGCACTGTTGATGCTAGGAGCGGCGGCGCGTGCTCCTGGTGCCATCAGCCTGCCGATTTGCAGGCGCAGACAAAAAGGGATGCCCCGTGGGAGCCGTCCCCTTTCCATGAACGAGCCGGTGATCGCGCCGCTGACGGTGAGCGTGTTGATGTACTGGATGATGCCGTCGGCGAGGGTGATTGCCCCGACCGTCTCCGCCGAGGCGGTGGCGGCGTTGCCCGTGGTGGCAACCCGCTTCCGTCTGTGACAACCCGCCGGGTAAATTGGCCAGGCTATTGTGGGAAATCTCCCCAGACACAAGGAAAAATGTCCTCTTTTGTCGTGTGCCATGGCATAAGGCACTTGTGGAGGAACGCGGGCGATGGGAACGCGTCCGGCCGGGCTTTGGGGAGCGTTACGAGGAGACGTTGATTTCCAACCCGCCGCATGTCCGCCCATTTCCAAGACGATCTCTTCGGTTTCGCCGACCGGCCCGAGCCGCTGCCCGCCGCCCCGCCGCGTGACGGCCAAGCCGTCTCCGCCGCAGCACGCGAGAAACTGCGGTTGGTCCACCAGCGGCTCTGCCACGAATACGGCTGCCCGGTGGCGTACTTCCACGAACTCTCCCCGCTCGACGAGATCATCTCCTCGCTGCTCTCCCACCGCACGCGTAATTCGGAATCCGGCGCGGCTTACAAGGAACTCCGCGCCCGTTTCCCCGATTGGGCCGCCGTGCGCGACGCGCCGGTGGGTGAGGTGCAGGACGCTATCAAGACCTGCAACTGGCCCGAGCAGAAGGCCCCGCGCCTCCAGCAGATTCTGCGGCTCATCACGGAAAAACGTGGCGGTGAACTGTCGCTCGACTTCCTGGGCGACCTGTCCGTGCGCGAGGCGCGCGACTGGTTGGAAACCCTTCCTGGCGTCGGCCCGAAGACCAGCGCGGCGGTTCTCATTTTCAGCGGCCTGCGGCGGCGCGCGCTGCCGGTGGATAGCCACCACCACCGCGTCGCGCAACGCCTCGGGTTGATCCCGATGAGCCTCGACGTGGGACCCGCCCACGCGGTGCTCGAAGCGATGCTGCCCGATGAATGGGACGCTCAAATGGTCTACGACGACCATGAAATCCTCATGTTCCACGGGCAGCGGTGTTGTTTCTACCGGGGGCCGGAGTGCGCGCGCTGCGTGTTGCTCGACCTGTGCCCGGACGGCCAGAAGCGGTTGGAAGGAAAAGCGGAAGCCCGGAAGAAGTAGGGCCGCGCTGGCGTCCGTGGTACGATCCGTCCCACGATGTGGACGACGAACTGGAAACTATGGGCGCTGGGCTCGGCGGGGTTCGCCGCGTTGACGGCGATCCTGGCGAAACTCGGCGTGGCGGGCGTGAACTCGAACCTCGCCACCGCCGTGCGTACCGCCGTCGTGCTGGTGTTTGCTTGGGGCCTGGCGTGGATGACAGACGGGTTGCGCGGCCTGCCGGACCTTTCGGCGCGGGCGTGGACGTTCCTCGCGTTGTCCGGGCTGGCGACGGGGCTGTCGTGGGTATGTTATTTCCGCGCGCTCCAGCTCGGCGACGCGTCGCGAGTCGCCCCGGTGGACAAGCTCAGCGTGGTCTTCGCCATCGCGCTGGCGGCGGGGTTTCTTCACGAACGCCTGACCTGGCACCAGTGGGTCGGCGGCGCGCTCATCACGGCGGGCGCGGTGGTCATCGCGTGCAAGCCGGAATAACGTGCCGTCCATCCCCGCCATGAACAACGCCACCCATTATTATACCGAGTTCGAGTCACCGCTGGGCACGATCCTCGTCCGCGGCACCGCGCACGGCCTGACCGGTCTCTACATGGAGGAACATCGTCACGGTCCCAGCGCGGCCGAACGCGCCGGCTGGACCCACGACGAAGCGCCTTTCGCTGCCGCGCGCGTCCAGTTGGCCGAATACTTCGCCGGGACGCGCACGGTGTTCGACCTCGCGCTGGACCGCGAAGCCATGGGCGGCACGGCGTTCCAGCGGCGGGTGTGGTCGGCGTTGCTGGAGATTCCTTACGGCGAAACGATCTCGTACGGCGGACTCGCCCGGCGCATCGGCCAACCGGCGGCGGTGCGGGCGGTGGGTCTGGCGAACGGGCGCAACCCGGTTTCGGTGATCGTGCCGTGCCACCGGGTCGTCGGATCAGGCGGCAAGCTGACCGGCTACGGCGGCGGCATGGAGCGCAAAAGCGTGCTCTTGGCGTTGGAAGCGCGGGGCTGGGGCGGTCTGTTGCTGTAGAAGCGCAAGGGAAATTCCGCCGCGGCGAAAAGCAGGACAGGGACGACCCACCCGGGCCGTCCCTGCCTGTTTCTCTTGCCGAACGGAGTGCCGCCGTCCGACAGAAGCTCTGGCGCGTTCCTTTGAGATGACCGTCTTTTTGTAACGAATTGGTAATTTCCGGTTTCAGACCGGGTTCCGTCGTTAATAATGACCGTGCCGACCCGGCATCCTCCCCCGCGTTTCCACCCGCCGTCCATGGACCAGGCCCACGTGCTTTTTTCGCTGCGCTGGAAAATTCTCGCCTGGTTTTTCGTCAATCTCCTGGTGCTCGGCGCGTTGCTGTTTTTGTTCCTGCGCGTCCAGTTCCGGGTCGGCATCGGTTCGCTGCTGGCCGGTCCCACCAGCGACCGGCTGGAAACCGTCGCCCGGCCGCTGGTCGACGAACTGCGCGGGCTGCCCGAAAGTGACTGGGGCGGCGCGCTCGCGCGTGCGGCGGCGGTCTGGCGCGGGCGCGGGCTGCGGGTCTAGCTCTTTCGTGACGACGGCGGCTACGTCGCCGGGGATGTCCACGAACTGCCCGCGGAAGTGCAGCAAACCCTGGTGCAGCACGAGGCCCGCAACCACGGGATGCGTCCCCCGCCGGGTGACCGGCACGGCGGTCCGCCCGGGCCGCCGCCGGACCACGACGGGAGGCCGCTGGAAGGTTGGAATGACCGGCCGATGCACGATGGACGGGATGGTCCCGGACGTTTCCCCGATGATCCCTTGGCTTCACCAACGGGACAAAATCCCCGCCCGCTGCCCGCCGCGGCGACCGGGCCGCTGGAGAAGTTCATGCTCGTCGCCGGCGTGCCGCGGCTCTATTGGGCCGGGGTGCATCTGGGCGAGATTCGCCGGAGGTCACCCAGCGGAGGGTTGCCCTCGGTTACGCTGCTGTTGGCCTCGGAGTCGCTGCGGGGCGGGGGGCTGTTTTTCGACTACGTTCCCTGGCTGGCGCTCGGCGCGGGACTGGTGGGCGTCTCGGTGCTCATGTGGCTGCCGTTTGTCCACGGCCTGACGCGCTCGCTCGCGCGCATGACGCAGGTCGCCGAACGCATCGCGGAGGGACGCCTCCAGCCGCCGCGCGCCAGCCGCCGCCGCGACGAACTCGGCCGCCTCAACCGCGCCCTCGCGCACATGGCCGCGCGCCTGGAAGGTTACGTCACCGGCCAGAAGCGCTTCCTCGGCGACACGGCGCACGAACTCCTCACGCCGCTCGCCCGATTGGAACTGGCGCTCTCCATCCTCGAACAAAAAACCGCCGGCGACTCCAGCGGATCGTACACCGTGCGGGCGTTGGGAGAAGTGCGCCACATCTCGGCGCTCGTGCACGAGTTGCTGTCTTTTACGAAGGCGGGTCTGCACCCGGAAGACGCCGAACTGGAACGCGTCGATCTCGCCACCCTCACCGCGCGGGCGGTCGAACGCGAGCACGCGGCGGACAAGGTGACCGTCGAGGTGTCCGCAGACCTGCGCGTCTGCGCCGCGCCCGACCTGCTGGAGCGCGCGTTGGCCAACCTCGTGCGCAACGCTGTACGCTACGCGCGAGACGCCGGGCCGATCCGGGTCAGCGCGTCGGCGCACGACGGCGATGACACCGTGGTCGTGCGCATCACCGACGAAGGACCCGGCATGCCTCCCGGGGACCTGGACCGCCTGTTCGATCCGTTCTTCCGGCCCGAGGCTGCCCGCACGCGCGAGGGGGTGGAGTCGGGTTGGGGTTGGCCATCGTGAAGAGTTGCGTCGAGGCGTGCGGTGGCCGGGTGGAAGTGCAGAACCGTTCCCCGCGAGGTCTGGAACTGACCATGACCCTCCTGCGGGCAGACTAGCCCGCCGCCCGCAGGCGCGAACGCACCATCGCCGCGATGCGCTCCTCCGGCGGTTCGGCGGCACTGGCCCGCGCCTGGAAGGCCGTGCAACGCTCGCGCAGGCCGTCGTCGGCCAGGGCCGCGCGCACGGCGTTCGCCAACTCGGAGAGGCGAGGCAGGCGGCGGGCCAATCCCGCGTCTGTCAGCCGTGCCGCCTGGTCGAACTGGTCGTAATCCACCGGGAACGCGACCGCCGGTTTTCCATGCCGTAGACAAGCGTACAGAATTCCCGCGCCCGCGTGATGCACGACGAGATCGTACCGTGGCAGGTACTCGTCGTAGGGAACGTACGCCACGCGCCGGAAGTTCTCCGACGCCGCGGCCTTCCCGTCGCCCTCCGGCTCCCCGTCGCTGAAATGGAAAGTGACTTCCGGCTGCGTGGCCGCGGCGCGGCGCACCGCTTCCGCGGCACGGTCCTTCAGCCAACCTAGGTGCGTGCCAAACGTGACGAGCACATGCCGCCGGCCTCCCGCGAACTCCACGGCGGGATCGGCTCCCGGCGGGTTGAACACCACGGGACCCACGAGGTGAAACGCCGGCGGCCAGCGCCGCGGGAATTCTAGTTCCGGCCAGGCGAGTCCCAGCACGCATTCCGGGGAATAAACGGCTTCCGTGCCGTCCTCCCGGTAGACCTGCGGGAACCCGAGCGCCGTGAAGCGCTGCCGGTGCAGCGCGTGGAACGTGCGTTTGCACAGCCGCGTCAACCCGTTGCCCAGCCGGTCGCGCCACGTTCCCAACGCGCCCGGACGCGGGGACCAGCCGCCCAGGTAAGCGGGCACGCCTCCGCCCCGCCACGGTTCGGCGACGCAGGGCGAGGGATGCGCCGTCCACCACGGCACGCCGTGCGCCAGCGCCGCTGAACCAACGATGGGTAACGTCAAATCCGCGATCAGGAGGTCGGGTTTCCGCCGGCGGTACAGGGTGACGACTTCCTCGCGGATGCGGCCCATGAGGTCGAGGTTTGACCGGAGTTGCGCGTGCAAGGCGAAAGGATTGCTGCGCGTGGCCCGCGATCCGCCGACGATCCGGGCAATAGCTTCGTCACCGCCCGACAGCAGCACGACGCCGTCGAACCCGGCCGCGCGCGCGCGGGTCAAGCCGAGTTCGGTGGAAAGGATGCGGACCTCGTACTCCCGCGCGAGGCGCCGCGCGATGCCCAGGATCGGATGAAGATGCCCGCAAAACGGCGGCGCGGCCAGGTCGATGAGGGGACGTGCGTTCATGAGGCGGACAACCGCCGCACGAGGTCGGCGGCGAGGGTGAACACGGTGGGATTTGCCAGGTAGTCCAGATGGCCTGTTTCCACGCGGGCATCCACCGCGCGGAAGTACCGCCGCGACAGCCAGTCGTGGCGGCCCTGGACGAAAAAGGCGTCGCAGTCCGGCCGCCGCCGCGCCACGGGGCCGTAGGCGAAGATCGTCACGCGCCGGCGCATCTCGGCGGACAGCGCGAGACCGTTGAAAAGCTCCAGCCCGCAGCTCCCGGCGAGGAAGAGGGTGCGTTCCGCGCGGACGAGCAGCGCGGCGACCGCGGAGTCGTGGCGCGAGGCGAACCCTGCCCGGCGTGCGGAAAGGTACTGCCGGGCGTTGCGCACGCTGGCGACCAGCAGCGACGCGGACGCGAGGTCTCCCGCGCCGCCACCGGGATAGGGAAAGTTCACCGGCACGCGGCCCGCCGCCGCGAGCGGCAACGCTTCCAAAAACGCCGCCTGCGCCGGGGTGAGCGCCGCGCCGGGTGGGCGGCTCTGGCCGGTCAGAAACGCGACCTGCAACGGGATGCGCGTCGGGTTGTTCATCTACGGGTTGCCTGGCGGTGAAGGTATTCGAAGCGGCCGTCGGGATCGAGCCGCAAGCGATGGCCGCGCCATTCGATGACGCGCGGCGAGAGCAACGCCCGGACCACCTGGAGCGGCAGGCACAGATCGACCAACCAACCGAGTACGCGCCGCCGCCAGAACTCCCGCCCGCCGCCCGCCGCGCCGGGCAGATGGGCGCGTTCGAGGTGCGTCTGGAGGATTTCCCGCCATCCCTGCGCCGCGCCGACCGCCGCGAACGCCCGCCAGCCACCGGTCAGCGCCGCCAGCGCGAGCGCCGCGAAAAGCTGGAACGTCGGCAGGAACACCAGGACGTAAAATCCCGCCAGCCGCCGCGTCGGTTCGTGCCGCAGCAGCGAGACCTGCGGGAAGATGAACCAGCGCGTGAGGAGCCGGTCGTACGCGCGAGCGTCGGCGACGCCGGTTTCGAGCGGGTGGACCACGGGGAGCTGCCGCAAGGCGTAGCCGGCCGCCCGGACGCCGCGCGCCACGGCGTAATCGTCACACACGAAACCTTCGACGGCGCGAAATCCGTCCAACGCCTCGATGGCCTCGGGTCGCGCGAGCCAGAACATGCCGTTGATCGTCGGAGGCGGCATGAACGACAGAATAGGAAGATAACTCCAGAGGCTGTTGCGGTTGACGAAGGTCGAGACGAGCGCCGCCCAGGGAGTTCCGAAGCTGCGGTAATAAGGCAACCCGAAAACGAGGCCCGTCCGCCCTTCGCGCCGGAGCGCGGCGACGGCCGTTTCGAGTTGACCGGGCAGCAGCCGCGTGTCGTCGTCGAGCACGCCGAAGAACCCGGCTGGCCCATCGGCGGCGCGCCGTTCCCAGGCGACTCGGAGCTTGTATGTTTTCGGGTTAACACGAGGAGGGGCGGAGGGGGTGAGGACGCGTTCGACCCGCCGCCGGGCGTCCGGCGCGGTGAGGGCGAGTTCGGTGAGCAGGTCGTCCGTGAGCTTTCGACCGGGCAGGTCGTCGGCATCGACCAGCCACTGCCAACGGACGTTCAAGGCGTGGGCGAGCGTGGCGTTGGCGCGCAGTGTGTTGCCCAAACACGGGTCTCCGCTGAGAATCGGCTGCACGAGCGTGACGGCGTGCGACGACGGGACGGGCGAGGGACGGGCTTCCCGTTGGAAGAACCGGCGAATCAACCACCAGCGGACCAGACGTTCGAGCACCCACCAGACGAGCCACGCCCGCAGCAACGCACGGGCGGTTCGCCGCCGTTTGGGAGAAAACACGGCGCTCATGAAGCGGCAGGAAGTCCGACCACGCGGCGGCGTTTGCGTCCGTCGACGGGATCGGCAGGCCAGGGCATCCACCGGCAGGCGGGCGGGAGGAGTTGTGCCCGTTGGCAACTCATCGCGAGAGCCGCTTCGAGGTGGCGGAGAATTTCATCCCGATTTTCTAGAGAAGGTTCCGGCCGCAGGCTGACCTCCACCGTCTGCGGATCGACCTGACGCACCCGGAAGTCTTCCAACCCACCTCCGACCACTTCCGCCACCGCCAGGCGCACGAAGTCGGGGAACAACGGGGCCGTGCCGCCGCCGTCCGCGCGCGGCAACCGCAGACTGTCGTCGCCCCGTCCCTCGATGCGGCGGACCCGCCGGAAGATCGAGCCGCAAGCGCAAGGCGGCGCGTCGTCGGGTTCGTCGGTGAGCACGTCGTCGAGCCGGTAGCGCACGATGGGCTGGAGCCGACGCCGGAAGTCCGTCAGCACGGGATGGTAGCGGCCGTCGTCGAGGGGTTCGCGCTCGACGTGGACAGCGTCCTCGTTCCAGTGGAGCGAGCCGGCCGGGCAGGTGGCGGCCAGAAATCCCTCCGAGGCCTGGTACACCTCGTCGGCGCGCACGCCGAACGCCGCTTCGGTCGCGGCGCGGTCATCCGCGTCGAACACCTCGGCGACGGCGACGACCTGCGTGGGCGACACCGGCAGCCGCCCGGCCGCGCGTTCCGTGGCGAGAAGCCGCAATACACTCGGCGGCGCGACGATGGCCGTGGGCGAGAACTTTTGCAGTTCGGCCAGCAGGCACGGCAAGGGCCTCTGGAGATCGAAATAAACGAAACGGACCGTGCGCCCGCCGAGCGTTTCGTAGAGCGGGCTGTTCGCGCGCAGGAAGAACGCGATCCGCTGCGGCTGACGCCAGGAGAGTTTGCGCAGCACGCGCGCGAGCGCCAGGCCGGCCCAGGCCGTGCGTTCGCGGGCGGACACGAAGAACATCGCCGCCGGACCCGTCGTGCCGCTGGACAGGCCGACCGTGACATCTCCGGGTAAGCCCCGCGCGAAGTGGCGGGTGGCCATCGCGTCGGTTGCCAGATCGCGTGCCGCCGCAAGATTCACCGGCCGGGTTAGCCACTGGTCGAGATGGCGGGTGACGATCTGTTTATCCACGCGCGGCCAGGAGGCGAGCACCGTCGGCGAACCGTGGCGCGGGTCCTCGAACCACCGCCGGTAAAACGGCGACCGACGGACGACGTGCAACAGGTGCCGACGGAGTTGCGCGGCCTGCCACGACTCCAAAGCGGCACGGTCGTGGAAGGCGGTGAATCGCCGCCGCGTCACCAGGGAGTGGCCGAGGATGGCACAAAGGCTCATGCGTGTCGTTCGTCCCCCCGCTTGTCCTCCCGCAAACTGGCCACTGTTTCCGCGCAGTGCGAGGGAACGAGCAACGTGTCGGGATGCGCTGCCGCGAACGCCTGTAGTTTCTGCAACGTCTCGGCAAACGCTGTCGGATCTTCCATCAGGAGGCTCGCCAGCGATCCCGGCGGCTTGCCCTGGAGGTTGCCGCGCGTCCAACAGGCGTCGGAGACGAGGAAAATTTCCCGCCCGTCCGGCGAGCGTCGGAACACCGCGCCGAGTTGACCGCGCGCGTGACCCGGCAGCGCCACCAGCCGCAAGCTTTCGTCACCGAACAAATCCCACGTCGCCGGAAACCCTCGCCAGGGTAGTGCATCCTCGTGGCTGAGAACGTGCCCACGCTCCGTGATCTGCGCGCGGTCCACGGCGTCGGGATGGTAGACGGCGCGCGCGGCGCTCCAGCCGGAAAGGGGTGCTACTGATTGCCAAGCTTCTTGAGAAAATACGAGCGTCGCACGCGGAAAGCGGTGCAAGCCCGCGAGGTGGTCGAGGTGAAAGTGCGACACGATCACCCGCCGGAAATCGTTCGCATCCAAGCCGGCGTCGGCCATTTGGGTGCCAAGCTGTTCGTCGGTCGGGAGTCCGGCGGGTAACACCCATCGCAAGGGCCGGTGCGTCCAGTCGCGAAGCAAGGCAAAATACCGCGGATCGTAGCCGGTGTCGTAGAGCGTCCAGCCGTGCGTGGGATGCCGCAGTGCCACCGCGAGCGCGGGGAACTTCCGCCGGCCCCAGCCGCTGCCGCGTTCGGCGACGGCCCCGGGGCCGCGGCAGCTTCCAACGGCCCAAAAATGGGTTTGTAAGAGCGAAGTCATGTGGAGGAGGTCGCCGCTTCGCGGCGTTCGCGCCACCATTGACCGACGCGCGACAGACCTTCGGCGAGCGGCAACGCAGGCTCGTAGCCGAGCAGGCGTCGCGCCTTGCCGATGTCGAAGGTTTGCGAAAACGCCAGCACACCGGCTCCGTAACGGGTCAGCACCGGTTCTTTGCCGGAAACGTACCGCGACCACGCCTCGGCGAGCGCCGCCCCCGCCCACACCGCCGCAAACGGCATCCGGCCGCGCGGCGTCGGCAAGCCGGCGGCATGGAGGAATCGTTCGAGAGACGCCCACAGCAGGGTCGGCTCGCCGTTGGTGATGTTGAACGCCTCGCCCGCGACGCGCGACGGATCGGCTTCCAGCGCAAGGCGGCAGGCGAAGGCGGCGTTTTCCACGCAGGTCAGGTCCGTCTTTGCGCGGCCGTTGCCGATGATGCGCAACCGCCCGCGTTCCGCCGCGCGCACGAGCCGCGGCAGCAGGGTCGTGTCACCAACTCCGATGAGGGCATGGGGACGCAGCACGACGACTTCCAGGCGGTCGCGCGCGGCCAAAACGAGGCGTTCGGCGGCGAGCTTGGTGCGGGCGTATTCGTTGATGGAACGCGCGGGCAGGCGGGAGGTCTCGGTGAGGTTTTCGCGGTGGATGTGTTCGCCGTAGATGCTCGGGGTGGAAACGTGGACGAACCGCCGCACGCCGGCGCGGATCGCGGCATTGAGCAGGGCAGTGGTGGCGGTGACGTTCGCGCGTTCGTATTCCTCCCGCCGCCCCCACGGCGACGCCAGCGCGGCGCAGTGCACGACGGCATCGTGTCCGCACGCGAGGGTGTCGGCCGCGCCCGGTTCGGCGAGATCGGCCGGCACGAAACGCTCCGCCGTCACGCGCTTCCCCTTCTCCAGGTCGCGACCGGTGGCGGTCACGTCCCAGCCTCCCGCCGCGCGCAGGTGCGCGCACACCGCGCCGCCGAGAAAGCCGGTGGCACCCGAGACGAGAACCTTACACCGTGACATCGACGGGTTGGTCATAGTTGCCAGATCACCGCGCCCTGGGCGTACCCGGCTGCCGTGCCGAGGAGCAGCACGCGGTCGCCGGTCCGTACCCGGCCGCGTTCGCGTGCGAGGTGGAGGGCGGTGGGGATCGAGGCGGCGATCAGGTTGCCGTGTTCCGCAACCGTGAACACCATCTGCCCCGGCGCGAGGTTCAGGCGGCGCTCGATCAGGCGCATCGGCGTGATGCCGGCCTGGTGCGGGACGACGGCGGCGAGGTCTTTCGTCGAGAGTCCGGCGTCGGCGAGCACGCGTTCCACGAGGCCGGGCAGGCGTTTGGCCGCCAGCCGGTGGACGGCCGGTCCGTCCATGCGGAACACGAACTCCTTGTGCCGCTCCGCCGTGTACGTCCACGGCGGCTGTGCCTGCGTCCCGGCGCGTACCTCGCAGTGTTCCGCTCCTTCGGCATATGTCTCGAACCGGCTGGCCAGCAGCCCGTTCTCCGTCCCCGGGGCGTATTCGAGCAGAAACGCCACCGCGCCGTCGCCGAACAGGCACGCCGCGCCGGGGTCATCCCAGTCCACGCCCTGACTGGCGATCTCCGAGGAAACCAGCAGCAAGCGCCCCCCGCCGCGCGCCGCCAGCCAGGCGGACGCAAACTCCAGGGCGAACACCCAGCTCAGGCAGGTGGCGTTGAAGTCCAGGCACGGCACGCCGCTGGCCGTCGCGCGCTCGCCGAGGGCGCGCTGGATCAGCGCCGCCGTGCAGGGGATGGGCTGCTGGATCGAACCACTGGCGTTGAGGAGCAGATCCACGTCGGCGAGATCGAGCCCGGCGGCGTCCAGCACCTGCCGCACGGCCGCCGCGCCCATCGAGGCGTTGGTATCGCGGCCGGGTTCGATGAAGTGGCGGCGCGTGACGCCCGTTTTCTCCTCCGTCCACCCGGCGGGCAGGCCGAGACGCGCGTCGAGATCAGCGGCGGTGACGACGCGTGCGGGCCAGTAAACGGCGGATTGGGCAAGGCGGAGGGAGCGAAGGTTCATGGCGGGTGATGTGTCCTTGATACCCCGGACCGGCGCGGGAAGCCCATTGATAAAACGCCCAGCAGCATTGGCTGGAACGATGCCGCTTTCAGGTGCGGACCTTCCCTGGACTGTTCACGCCGCCTCGCCCGCCGCGTGGCCGCTGGCCCAGGCCCACTGGAAATTAAACCCGCCGAGCTGCCCGGTCACATCCACCGCCTCGCCGACGAAAAACAGCCCCGGCACCGTGCGGGCTTCCAGGGTCTTGCCGTGCAGGTCGCGCGTGTCCACGCCGCCGAGGGTGACCTCCGCCTTGGCGTAGCCCTCGGTGCCGGCGGGCTGGAGGGTCCATTGGCGCAAGGATCGCTCCAACGTGGCGAGTCCCTTGTGCCCGTATTGCCGCAGCGGCCTGGCAGGAGAACCCAACGTGCGTGCGAACGCCCCCGCGACCCGCGAGGGCAGGCGTTCGGCGAGGAAGTTTGGCAACAGCGCGTCGCGTCCGGCGGCGTGCGCGTCGGCGAGCCAGCGTTCCTCCGGCGGCGCGTCCGGCAGGAGGTCGAACTGGACCTCGCCGTCGACTGGCGGCAGGTAGGACGAGATTTGCAGGATCGCCGGGCCGCTCAGACCGCGGTGGGTGAAGAGGAGGTTCTCGCGGAACGTCCGCGCCGGAGTGCCGCCGCCGGGTTGCGTGCGGGCGGCGCACGGCAGTGACACGCCGCTGAGTTCCTCGCAGAGCGCGAGGGTGTCGCCCGCAAACGTCAGCGGCACCAATCCCGGACGCGAACCGACGATCCGCAGCCCGAATTGCCGCGCCACCCGGTAGGCGAGATCGCTGCCGCCGAGCTTCGGCCACGACAGCCCCCCGCACGCCACGACCAGCGAACGCGCCCGGAGCGTGCGCCCGCCGTCGAGCCGGACCCGGAAGACGCCGTCCGCCTCCCGGGCGACCTCCCGCACGTCGCGGCCGGTCTCGATCCGCACCCGGGCGTCGGCGCATTCGGCGGCGAGGAGTTCGACGATCTCGCGTGAACTCCCGTCGCAGAAAAGCTGGCCGAGCTTTTTTTCGTGGTAGGCGACGCCGTGGTGCTCGACCAGGGCGACGAAGTCCTCCGGCCGGTAGCGCGCGAGGGCCGAGCGGCAAAAGTCCGGCTGCGCGGAGACGTAGTTCTCGGGACCGGCGTGGAGGTTAGTGAAATTGCACCGCCCGCCGCCGGAGACGAGGATTTTCTTGCCGATGCGCTCGGCGCGTTCCAGCACTCGCACGCGCCGCCCGCGCCGCCCGGCCGTGCACGCGCACATCAGCCCGGCCGCCCCCGCGCCGAGGACGAGCACGTCGTCCACGTCGGCCGTAGCTGCGTCTGTCGAAGTCGGCGTATTCGCAAAAGCCATGGGAAACCTTACCGGGTTCGTGAAAAAAACCTCACAACATTTCTCGCGTGGCGTGTCCGGTTCGCGCTAGGATGGGTTTCCGCTCGTCATGGCGCAAATTTTCCGCAAGAGCAGCAACGGCTTCGCGCGCGCGGTGATCTACGGAACACCCGTGGCGCTCGTCGCCGTTGTCAGCGCGCTGTACGCGATAGAATGGTCCCCGTGGGCCACGCGCGAGTACGCGCCCATCGACCAGCCGGTGCCCTTCAGTCACAAGCACCACGTCGGCCAACTCGGCATCGACTGCCGCTACTGCCACGTCGGCGTCGAGAAAAGCGCCTACGCCGGCCTGCCGCCGACGGAAACGTGCATGACCTGCCACAGCCAGCTTTACACCGATCAGGCGATGCTGGAGCCGGTGCGCAAGAGCTTCACGGAGAACAAGCCCATCGTCTGGAACCTCGTCCACGACATCCCGGACTTCGTGTACTTCAATCATTCGATCCACGTCAACAAGGGGATTGGCTGCACCGCCTGCCACGGCAACGTCGCCGAGATGCAACTCACCTGGCAAAACCAGACCCTTTACATGAGCTGGTGTCTCCAGTGCCACCGGCACCCGGAGAAGTACATCGCCGACAACAAGAACGCCTTCAACACGGAGCGCGTCGCGCTCAAGGACGAGGGCAAGATCGACGAGGCCAAGCAACTCGTGAAGGATTACCACATCCTGAGTTCGGGCGTGCTGACGGATTGTTATACCTGCCACCGGTAAAGCGATGATCCCGTCCGTGCCTTGTTCACCTGCCTGCGGCTGCGCTGCGTCCGCGAACGCGCGTCCGGCGCTCGACCTCGCGGCGGCGCGCGCGCGGCTGGCGTCGTCGGCGGGCGGTGGGAAGAAGTATTGGCGCAGTCTGGAGGCCGCGGCGGAGACGCCCGAGTTCCACGAGTGGCTGCACCGCGAGTACCCCGCCGGGTCGAGCGAATGGCCCGAGGGACAGAGCCGGCGGGATTTTCTCAAGCTGATGGCGGCGAGTTTCGCGCTGGCCGGGATGACGGCCTGCACGCGCCAGCCGCAGGAGAAGATTTTGCCGTACGTCAAGCAGCCCGAGGAACTCGTGCAAGGCATCCCACTGCAGTACGCGACGGCTATGACCATCGGCGGCTACGCGACGGGCCTGCTTGTCGAGAGCCACGAGGGCCGGCCGACGAAGATCGAGGGCAACCCCGACCACCCGATGAGTTTGGGCGCGGCAAACGTGTTCCACCAGGCGTCGGTTTTGGAACTTTACGACCCCGAGCGCACGTGCACGGTGCTGCGCGCGGGGGAGGTGAGCAGTTGGGACGAATTCATGGGAGAACTCGTGAGCGCGCTGGCCGAGCAGCGTCCGAAAGCGGGCGCGGGATTGCGCATCCTGACGGAGACTGTCACCTCGCCCACGCTGCTCGCGCAGATCGGCGACCTGCTCAAGAAGTTCCCGCAGGCCAGGTGGCACCAGTATGAACCGTGGAGCCAGGACGCTTCGGTAGACTACGACTTCAGCAAAGCCAAGCTGATCGTCGCGCTGGACAGCGATTTCCTCTTCACTCACCCGGCGAGTTTGGCTTACGCGCGGCAGTTCGCCAAAGGCCGCAATGCCGTGGCGGAAGCGGAAGATCCCGCAAAGGCAACGATGAGCCGGCTTTACGTGGCCGAGCCGACGCCGACGATCACCGGCAGCATGGCCGATCATCGGGTGGCGCTGAGTGCGTCCGACGTTGGAAAACTGACGCAGGACGGAGGAGTCTTCCCGGAAAGGATTAGGTTTGATGTTCTTGAACAGCACGCGCCAGCAAAATCAGGTGCTTGGCTGATCAACCTGAAGAAGGACATTGCGGCCACCGCGAGAGGTGAAAGCTTGATCATCGCTGGCGAAGGGCAGCCGAGAGAGGTTCATGAAGCGGTCGCGCGGATGAACGAGACGCTAGGGAACGTCGGCAAGACCGTCTTTTACCGGCAAGCAACCACGCCAGTACCGCAAAGCTCGCTACAGGAGTTAGCTTCCGCGATGCACGCCGGACAGGTCGATTTGCTCGTGCAAATCGGCGGCAACGCGGCCTACAGCGCGCCGGCCGACCTCGATTTCGCCAAGGCGATGGACAAGGTGAAGCGCAACGTCCACCTCGGCTTGTTCTACAACGAGACCGCCCAGCGCGCCCAGTGGCATTTGCCCGAGGCGCATTATCTCGAATCGTGGGGCGACGCGCGCGCCTTCGACGGCACGGTATCGGTCATGCAGCCGCTCATCATGCCACTGTACGAAGGGCGCACCGCGTACGAACTGCTCGACATGCTCGGGCTGGAGCAAACCGCGCGGGGCGCGTACGACATCGTGCGCGGCCAGTGGCAGGCGACGCACCCGAAGGATGGTTTTGAAAAGGCGTGGCGCAAGGTGGTTCACAACGGATTAGCGGCGGACACGGCGTCGCCAACGGTGGGCAACCTCGCACCGTCTTCAGCCAAGGCCGACGCTTTTCAGGAAGTCGCGCCGGATGCATTGGAACTCGTCTTCAAGCCCGATTACACCGTCTGGGATGGACGTTTTTGCAACAACGGTTGGCTCCAGGAAACGCCCAAACCCATCACCAAGCTGACCTGGGACAACGCCGCGCTCCTCAGCCCACGCTTGGCCGAACGGCTCGGCGTCGCCAACGAGGACGTGGTCGAACTCACTTTCCAGGGCCGCAGCGTGCACGCGCCGGTGTGGATCACGCCGGGGCAGGCGGAAAACTCCGTCACGCTCCACCTCGGCTACGGCCGCACCGCCGCGGGGAGCGTCGGCAGCGGGCAGGGCGTGAATGCCTACGCGTTGCGCACAAGCGACGCGATGGGCTTCGGCGTTGGCTTGGAAATCAAGAAGGTGCCCAACGTAAAATGGGAACTCGCCAACGCGCAGAACCACCACTCCACCGAAGGCCGCGACGTGTACCGCACTGGCACGCTGGAGGAGTACCGCAAGAACCCGTCGCTCACCCCGGAGAAAGCCGAGGAACCCGGCGCAGAAGACACCCTCTACCCGCCGGATCACACCTATCCGGGTTATGCGTGGGGCATGGCTATCGACCTGAACACCTGCATCGGCTGCAACGCCTGCACGGTGGCTTGCCAAGCAGAGAACAACATCCCCATCGTGGGTAAGGGCGAGGTCATCCGCGGACGCGAGATGCACTGGATTCGCGTCGATGGGTACTACGCCGGGGAGAACCTGGACAACCCGGAGTTTTACCATCAGCCGGTGCCATGCATGCACTGCGAGAACGCCCCCTGCGAGGTCGTTTGTCCCGTGGCGGCGACGGTCCACAACCCGGAGGGGTTGAACGAACAGGTCTACAACCGTTGCATCGGCACGCGGTATTGTTCCAACAACTGCCCGTACAAGGTGCGCCGGTTCAACTTCGTGCAGTACGCGGACAACGTGAACCTCACCGTCAAGATGCAACGCAACCCGGACGTATCGGTGCGTTCGCGCGGCATCATGGAAAAGTGTACGTTTTGCGTCCAGCGCATCAACGAGGCCAAGATCACCTCGCAAAAGGCCGACCGGAAGCTGCAAGACGGCGAGATCCAGACCGCCTGCCAGCAGACGTGCCCGACGCAGGCCATCGTCTTCGGCGACGTGAACGATCCGAACAGCCGCGTCTCTCGGCTCAAGAAACAGCCGCGCAACTTCGGGATGCTCGCGGACCTCAACACCAAGCCGCGCACCACGTACCTCGCGCGCATCACCAACCCGGCATGAGCCACTCGATCCATTGCCGCGCAGCGGCTTCGTCCATCAAGGTAGGGATGCCTCTCCGAGGCAATCCTTGTTTTGGATTGGATAATCATGCCAGTTGTCTGACGTTCCTTCCGAAAAATCTAGGGATTGCCTCGGAGAGGCATCCCTACCTTGATGACGACGGCAGCTTGCGCTGCTTGATTTCCTAACCTGTGCCCGACGCTCCACCATCCCTGAACGACCGGCGCGAGCACGCCGAGCCGCGCTCGCCCCTGGGTTATCCCGCGCGCATCCTCGCGCCGGGTGAAACCCTCGGCACCGTCTCGTCCAAAATCGGGGACATCGTCCTCCAGGGCCAGCACCCACGCGGCTGGTGGGTAGGCTTCGGCGTCGCGTTCCTGTTGTTGATGGTGTTCCTGGTCGCGGTCACTTACCTGTTTTACAAAGGCACCGGTATCTGGGGCATCAACATGCCGGTGGCGTGGGGCTTTGCGATCATTAACTTCGTCTGGTGGATCGGCATCGGCCACGCGGGCACGTTCATCTCGGCGATCCTCCTGCTCGTCTTCCAGAAGTGGCGCAACTCCATCAACCGCTTCACGGAAGCGATGACGCTGTTCGCCGTGGCGTGCGCCGGCATGTTCCCGATCCTGCACCTGGGCCGTCCGTGGGTTGCCTACTGGATCCTCCCGTATCCGAACACCATGGGCCTGTGGCCGCAGTTCCGCTCTCCGCTGGTGTGGGACGTGTTTGCAGTTTCGACCTATTTCACGGTGTCGCTGCTGTTCTGGTACATCGGGCTGATCCCCGACCTGGCCACGATGCGTGACCGCTCGACCGCGCGCTGGAAACAGGTGCTTTTCGGCCTCGGCGCGCTGGGCTGGCGCGGGTCGGCGATTCACTGGCAGCGGTACAAGATGACCTACCTGCTCATGGCCGGGTTGGCCGCGCCGCTCGTGATCTCGGTGCACAGCGTCGTGAGCTTCGACTTCGCGGTGGCGATCACGCCCGGCTGGCACACGACGATCTTCCCGCCTTATTTCGTCGCGGGAGCGATTTATTCCGGGTTCGCGATGGTGCTCAACATCATCATCCCCGTGCGCAAGATCTACGGGCTGGAATCTTACATCACCCAGCGCGTGCTCAACAACATGGCCGTGGTCATGCTCTGCGTCGGCCTGATCCTGGCCTACGGGTACGCGGCGGAAGCGTTCTTCGCGTGGTTCAGCGGCGATCCCTACGACCGTTACATGATGTACAACCGGCTCACCGGTCCGTACGCGTGGTCGTACTATGCGCTGCTGCTGTGCAACATCATCGTGCCGCAGGCCCTGTGGTCGCGGCGCGTGCGCGAAACACCCGTGCTGCTGTTCATCGTGGCGCTTTTCATCAACGTCGGCATGTGGCTGGAACGCTTCGTGATCGTGGTGACCAGTTTGCAGCGTGAGTTCCTGCCGTCGCGTTGGGGGATGTATTCCCCGACGTTCTGGGATTACGCGACCTTTGCGGGCACCATCGGGTTGTTCTTCACGCTGCTGTTTTTGTTCATCCGCTTCCTGCCGATGATCTCCATGACGGAGGTTCGTGAACTCGTCGTCCAGGGTGAAAGCGAACCCGTGCCCACCCCGAAACCGCCGCCGGTGTTTGCCGCGCTCGCCCAGCGATGAAAACCGCCGCCCTCCCCGCGTCCACGGACCTCGCCGCGACGGCCAAGCCGCCCACGCCGTGGGGACTGGCCGCGCGCTTCGATTCGGAGGACGCGCTCCTGGAAGCGGCCAAGGCGGCGTACCTCGCGGGCTACCGGAAGATGGACGCCCACACGCCCGTACCCGTCGAAGGATTGGCCGAGGCTCTGGGAAGCCGCAAGACGATCATGCCGCTGCTCGTCCTGCTCGGCGGGATCGCCGGCGGCGTGGGCGGGTACTTCATGCAGTGGTATTCGATGGTGATTGACTATCCCTACAACGTCGGCGGGCGGCCGTTCCACAGTTGGCCGTCGTTCATCCCGGTGACGTTCGAGTTGACGGTGCTGTGCGCGGCGCTGGCGGGTGTTTTCGGCATGCTGTTCCTGAACGGTCTGCCGCGTTTTCACCATCCGATCTTCGCCGCGCCGGGGATCGAGCGCGCGACGGTGGACCAGTATTTTCTTTGCATCGAATCCGCCGACGCGAAGTGGGACCCGGAGGAAACCCGCCGCTACCTGCAAGACGAGTTGCACGCGGCCGAAGTCGTGGAGGTGCCGCGATGAAGGGCGCATCCATCCTTTCCTTGCTCGGAACGGTCCTCGCCCTGACCGCGACCGGCTGCCGCCAGGACATGTACAACCAGCCCAAGTACAAGCCCCTCGCGGCGAGCGAATTTTGGAACGACGGCACCTCGGCCCGGCCGCTGCCGCCGCACACGGTCCCACGCGGGCACCTGGACGAAGACACGGCGTTCGCCACGGGCAAGAACGACGACGGCACGCTCACCGCGGAGCTGCCGGTGCCGGTGACACGCGCGCTGCTCGAACGGGGACAGCAGCGGTTCACGATCTATTGCTCGATGTGCCACGGCGCGGAAGGCGACGGCAACGGCATGGTCGTGCAGCGCGGCTACCCGCCGCCGCCCTCCTACCACGTCGACCGCCTGCGCAACGCGCCGCCGGGTTATCTCTTCAGCGTCATCACCAACGGCTACGGCATCATGTACCCCTACGCCTCGCGCGTGGAAGCGCCGGACCGCTGGGCCATCGCGGCGTACATCCGCGCGCTTCAACTCAGCCGCCGCGCCACCCTTGACGACGTGCCCGCGGATGAACGCACCAAGCTGGAGGCCGGCGTCAAACCATGAGCGCCCTCGCCACCGAACCGGAGACCAAGCCGGCGTTCCACGCCGAGCCTGAGGCGGCGCTCGCCCCCGCGCTCGCGCGCTGGCAGCGGATCGCGCTGGTTGTCGGCGTCGTCGGGCTGGCCCTGAGCGGGGTAGGGGCGTTCCTCGATCCGCGTCAGGCCGCGTACGCGTACCTGTTCGGGATCGTCTTCTGGACGGGATTGTCGCTGGGCATGCTGTGCATCCTGATGATGCACTCCTTGACCAACGGCGGCTGGGGTTTCGTGATCCGCCGTTTCCTGGAGGCGGGTTCGTACCTCCTGCCACTGACGGCGCTACTGTTCCTGCCGATCTTCGCCGGACTGGGCTACCTCTACCCGTGGACGGACCCGAACGTCGTCGCGCACAACGAGGCGATCCGGTTCAAGCACCTTTACCTGAACGTGCCCATGCTGGCCGTCCGCACCGTCGTGGCGTTCGGCTTCTGGAGCGTCGTGGCGTGGCTGCTCAACCGCTGGTCGTTCGCGCAGGACCGCACGCCCGGCACCGCGTTCACCCTGCGGACCCGCGCGCTCTCTGCGCCGGGGTTGGTGGCGTTCGCGCTGATCACCACGATGGCCATCATCGACTGGATCATGGTGCTGGAAAAGGACTGGTACTCCACGGTGTTCGCGCCGCAGGTCATCATCGGGCAAATCCTCGTGGCCTTCGCTTTTTGTACGGTGATGCTGTCGTTCGTGCGACCGTACCTACCCTGGCTCGGGGTGGTGAAGATCGAGCATTTTCATTCGTTGGGAAATTTCCTGCTCGCCTTCACCATGATGTGGGCTTACCTCGCCGTGTCGCAGCTCATCATCATCTGGTCGGGCAACCTGCCGCACGAGATCGAATGGTATCTGCACCGCGTCGCCGGCGGCTGGAAACCGGTCGCCATCTTCCTAGGCGTGTTCCATTTCGCGGTGCCGTTTTTCGTGCTGCTCGGACGTGAGAACAAGGAAAACGTCCGCCTGCTGCGCGGGCTGGCGGTCGGGTTCCTGTGCGTACACGCGGTCGAGGTGTTCTGGCAGGTCGAGCCGTCGCATTCGCAGGGCGGGTTCAACGTCTCGTGGATGCATTTTGCAGCGTTCTTCGGCATCGGCGGAGTGTGGCTGGCGGCGTTCCTCGCGCGTCTGAAGAACCACGCGCGTCTGCCGAGCAACGACCCGCGCTTCGAGGAGGCGATCACCCATGGACACTGAGACCGCACCCACGCCGCAAAACGCCGGCCCCGTCCTTCCGCCGCACACCGACGAGGCGCGCGCGGCCATCTGCGCCAAACACGAGACGACCGACGTAAACGTGACCGGATTGTTCCTCTTCGCCGGCGCGCTGCTGCTGACGCTGTTCGTTTTCCTGGCGGGCCTCGTGGTCCTGTTCAAAACCACCGGCGTGCTGGACCGTTACTTGGACAAGCGCCGTGCCCAGGGCGAACCCGGTTCAAACTCCCTCGTGCGCGTGCAGCCCAACTACCAGGGACCGCTGCTCCAGATCCGGCCCGAGCAGGATCTCCACCAGATGCAAAGCGCCAACGCCGCCGACCTGCGCGGCTACGGCTGGGTGGACCGCAGCCAGGGAACCGTGCACGTGCCCATCGACCGCGCGATGGAACTCATCGCCCAGCGCGGCCTGCCGCCGGTCTCGCCGGGCATCACGGTCGAACAGATGCAGCAACGGCGCGCCGACCCGCAGGTGTACGGCCAGAACCTTCGACCATGAAAGCGCGCACCCTCTTCCTCCTCGCGTGCCTCGTGTCGCTGGCGCTACCCGTGCGCGCCGCCACGGACGAGACCACCGCGCCGGCCGCCGCCGCCATTGCGGCACAGGCTGGTTTCGACCAGAAGCTCGGGGGCAGCGTGCCACTCGACGCAGTGTTCCGCGACGAGGACAACCGGCCGCTCACCCTCGGTTACCTGCTGGGCGAAACGAAGCGTCCGGCCGTCCTCGTGCTCGGTTATAAGGAGTGCCCGATGCTCTGCTCGCAGGTGCTCGGCGCGCTCGTGGAAACCCTCACCGACCTGCGTCTGACGACCGGGAAGGACTTCGACGTGATCGATATTAGCATCGACCCGCACCAGTCCGCCGCCGACGCCGCGGCGCAGAAGCGTCTCTACTTCAAACGCTACGCGCGTCCCGGCTCGGAGGTCGGCTGGCACTTCCTGACCAGCCCCGACGAACCGACGGTCCGCCGCGTGGCCGACGCCGTGGGCTTCCGCTACGCGTACGATCCGGTGACGAAGCAGTACGCGCACCCGGCCGGCCTCGTCGTCCTCACGCCGGACGGGCACGTGTCGCAGTACCTTTTCGGGGTGAACTTCGATCCCGTCGCGCTCCGCACCGCGCGCGTCACCG
>CAXTOX010000016.1:30148-44929 GCA_964245885.1 uncultured Chthoniobacterales bacterium
TCGGCTCGCCCATCGAGCAGTTTTTGATGCTGTGCTTTCACTTCAACCCGGTGTCGGGCAAATACGGCGCGCTGATCATCGGAATTCTGCGCGTGGCCGGCGTGTTGACCCTGCTGGGGATCGGCGGGCTGCTGGTCCACCTCATCCGCCGCGACCCGTCGCGCCAACCGGTCGGCCACGTATGAATATTCTCGCCGCCATGAGTTTCCCCCTGGTCCCTGAACAAGCCTCCTCCATGGCGGGTCAGGTGGACCTGTTCTTCTGGTTCATGGTGCTGCTGACCTGCGCTGTGCTCGCCATCGTCTTCGGACCGATGGCGTTCTTCCTCTACAAGTACCGCAAGGGCAGCAACGCCGACCGCTCGCCCGACCACATCCGGACGTGGATCCCCGAGGCCATCTGGTCGGGCATCCCTTTGATCATCTGCATCGGGATTTTCACCTGGAGCGCGACGATCTTCGCGCACCTCAAGACGCCGCCCGACGCGGGCGACGCGCTGGAGGTCAACGTCATCGGCAAACAGTGGATGTGGAACGTCCAGCATCCCGAGGGCCACCGCGAGCTCAACGAACTCCACGTCCCGGTCGGCCGCACCGTGCGCCTGGTGATGACCTCGCAGGACGTGATCCATGACTTCGGCATCCCGGCCTTCCGCCTCAAGCAGGACGTGCTGCCGGGCCGCTACACCGTGCAATGGTTCAAGGCCACGAAGCCCGGGAGCTACCACATCTTCTGCGACCAGCTCTGCGGCATGGGCCACGCGGAGATGGTCGGCACGGTGACCGTCATGCCGCCCGTCGAGTACAACGAATGGATCAACGGCGGCGGCGAACAGGGCACGCTCGTCGCCAAGGGCGAACGCCTCTTCCGCGCGCTCGGTTGCAGCGGGTGCCACGGCGAGAACGCGCAGATCCGCGCCCCGAGCCTCGTCGGCGTCTACGGCCATCCCGTACCGCTGGAAACGGACCACGGCATCGAGATCGTCACCGCCGACGACCGGTACATCCACGACTCCATCCTCCTGCCGCAGAAGCAGATCGTCGCCAGCTACGGACCGCCGAGCGTCATGCCCTCGTACGCGGGGCAGATCGGCGAGGAGGAGGTTTTCCAACTGCTCCAGTACATCAAGAGTCTGGGACGCTACACGCCCGACGAATACTTGCGCCAGAACCAGGGCGTCGGCGGCCAGACGCAAACCCACGTGCCGACCACGCAGAACGATCCGCCCGACGCGAAACCTGGCCCGACCGTTTACCCGCCGCCGGAGGCCGGTCCGACGCCGTTGAACGCCGCGCCCTCGCCCGCGTTCAGCCCGCAGCCGACTTCCTACTGACCTTTGCCATGAGCACCCCACTCGTCGCCGAAACCGAGCTGTCCGACGCGTCCGTCGGGCCGCCGCAGCCGACCAATTACCTCAACGAGGAAACGACGGTCCGCTCGTGGTTGTTGACCACCGACCACAAGCGCATCGCCCTGCTGTACCTGTTCACGATCCTGATTTTCTTCACGATTGCCGCGTTCGCCGCCGCGTTCATGCGGATCAATCTGCTGACCCCGCGCGGCGACTTCGTGCTGTCGGAGACTTACAACAAACTCTTCACCATCCACGGCGTGCTGATGGTGTGGTTTTTCCTGATTCCGTCTATTCCTACCGTCCTCGGCAACTTCCTCGTTCCGTTGATGATCGGGGCGCGCGACCTCGCGTTTCCGAAGCTCAACCTCGCGAGTTGGTACATCTTCATCACGGCGGGGGCGTTCACGCTGTACTCCGTGTTCGCCGGGGGCGTGGAAACGGGCTGGACGTTCTACACGCCGCTGAGCACGAAGTACACGAACACCCACGTTTTCGCCATGGCGATGGGCGTGTTTATCTCCGGGTTCTCGTCGATCCTCACGGGGTTGAACTTCATCGTGACGATCCACAAGATGCGCGCGCCCGGCCTGACGTGGATGCGCCTGCCGCTGTTCTGCTGGTCGATGTACGCGACGAGCCTCATCATGGTGCTCGCCACGCCGGTGCTCGCCGTCGTGACGATGCTCCTCGCCATCGAGCGGACGTGGGGCGTGGGCATCTTCGACCCGGCGCTGGGTGGCGACCCGGTGTTGTTCCAGCACCTGTTCTGGTTTTACTCGCACCCGGCGGTCTACATCATGATCCTGCCCGGCTTCGGGGTGATCAGCGAACTCATCACGGCCTTCTCGCGCAAGCGGATTTTCGGCTACGGCTACATCGCGTTTGCCAGCATGGCCATCGCCATCCTCGGGTTCGTGGTGTGGGGGCACCACATGTTCCTGAGCAGCCAGTCGGTGTATTCGGGCATGGTGTTTTCGTTCCTGAGCTTCGTGATCGCGGTGCCTTCGGGCATCAAGGTATTCAACTGGACGGCCACGTTGTACAAAGGCTCGATCACCTTCGAGACGCCGATGTTGTACGCGCTGGGGTTCATCGGGCTGTTCACGGTGGGAGGGATGACGGGCCTGTTCATCGCCGCGCTGGCGACGGACGTGCACCTGCACGACACCTACTGGGTCGTCGCGCACTTCCACTACATCATGGTCGGCGGCATGGTGCTGGCGTTCATGGGCGGGCTGCACTACTGGTGGCCGAAGATCACCGGCCGCCGCTATCCCGAGAAGCTCGGGCAACTGGCGGCGGTGACGACGTTCATCGGCTTCAACCTGACATTTTTCCCGCAGTTCATCCTGGGTTACCTCGGGATGCCGCGCCGGTACCACGCCTACCCGCCGGAGTTCCAGGTGTGGAACGTCCTTTCCACCGCCGGCGCGACGATCCTCGGCGTGGGCTACGCGATGCCGCTGTTTTACCTGGTGTGGTCCTTGAAGAAGGGAAAGCGCGCGGGCGAGAATCCCTGGATGGCAACCGGGTTGGAATGGCAGACGGCCTCACCGCCGCCGAAGCACAACTTCGAGGAAATGCCGGTCGTCACGGAAGAGCCTTACACTTACCCGCTCTCGGCTTCCGCCGAACACCAGCAGGCAAAGAAACGCCAACGCGCCCTGGAACATGCGTAAAAGGCTAAGTGCCTATCCGAATAACCCACGTTGGTTTTCTTACGCCCCTGCCAGGGCTATGGGGGAGGGCCGTTTTCCCCGGGGCTCACGCCCCGGGCTAGATTCTGCCGCCCCTGCGGGGCTGAGCAGGGCAGCAGTCATTTCACACCAAGCGTTTCAGGGCACCAGAGATAGGGAAGCGTCATGTCAAGCCACCGGAGAGAAAAGAAAAGCGACACGAACCACATCCCAGGGTGCCAGAAACAGAGAAGGGTCCTGTCGCGCCACGCGTCAAAGAATGGATGCCGCCAGTCTTCTTCCGGTTTGCCTTACTCCTGCCATTCATCATTGATCCCTTCCGCCCATGCCTGATGCCGCCCGCTCTCCAGCCGCCGCCCCCGCGCCGCCGTTGCCGGCGCGTGAGATGCAGTTTGACGACCTCGAACAGCAAACCGAGGCCGCCCACCTCGGGATGTGGCTGTTCCTCTCGACGGAGATCCTCTTCTTCGGCGGGCTTTTCGGCGCGTATGCGGTCTACCGCGTCTCCTATCCGGCGGCGCTCGCGGCGGCCAGCAAGGAACTGCTCCTGTGGGCAGGCGCGGCCGATACGGTGATCCTCCTGGTCAGCAGTTTTGCGATGGCGATGGCGGTGCATGCCGCGCAGACCGGCGCGCGGCGGCGGCTGGCGTGCCTGCTGCTCGCAGCGGCGGCGTTTGGCGGGCTTTTCCTGTGCCTGCACGGCTACGAATATTACCAGGATTTCGCCGGGCACCACGTTCCCGGCCCGTCGTTCCGCTACGACGGCGGGGAAGCGCCCGCCAACCAGGTGCAACTGTTCTTCATCCTCTACTTCGTGATGACGGGTCTCCACAGCTTGCACGTCACCATCGGCATCGTCATCCTGGCCATGCTCGCAGTGCAGGCTTGGCGGGGCAAGTTCAGCAAGGAATACTATAACTCCATCGAGGTCGGCGGATTGTACTGGCACTTCGTGGACATTGTCTGGGTGTTCCTGTTCCCACTGCTCTATCTCGTGACCCGACGTTAGTTTATGCCAAGCGCGATTGTTCAACCAAAAGTGTACGTGCGGACCTTCGGAGGGCTGCTGCTCCTGCTCGTGCTGACGGTCGGGGCAAACTTCGTGAATCTCGGACCCTTCAACGTGGCGGTGGCGTTGGCCATCTCCATCACGAAGGCCGGGCTTATCATCCTGTTTTTCATGGAGGTGCGCTACAGCCCGCCGATCGTGTGGTTGTTCGCGACCGCCGGGTTAGTGTGGCTGTTCCTGCTGCTGATCTTCACGCAGAGCGACTACCAGACGCGCGCCTGGAGCGCGCAGAACTGGCGCGGCGGCACCAATGGCCAGGACCACATCGAGTTCAATAATCCCGGTCCGGCGCAGCCTTGAGCCAGCCGACCGACATTGACAAGTCCCACAAACGAGCGAACGTAACGTTCGTTCGTAAAGCTACGAACAACAAGCATTTTTCTCCTTATGAACACTGAAGAAGCCATCCACGTTGACGAAGCCGCTTTTGACAAGGCCGTGCTGCAATCCCCGGTGCCGGTGGTCGTGGATTTCTGGGCGAGCTGGTGCGGCCCCTGCAAGATGATCGCGCCCGTGCTCGACGAGATTGCCCGCGAGAGCGGTGGCAAGGTGCGCGTGGCCAAGGTGGACGTGGACCAGAACGGCACGCTCGCCGCCAAGTACAACATCCGCAACATCCCGGCCTTGCTGTTCTTCGAGGGCGGCGAGGTGCGCGACACGCTCATCGGCGCGGTGGGCAAGAAAATGATTCTCCAGAAGCTCGACGCTCTCGGCGCGAAGGCGTGACTGTCGCGGCCGCGCGCCGTCACTCATACCCGAGCGCCTTGGAAAAACGCGTGACCATGGCGTCGACGCGTGGGCGGTGTCTTTCGTAAAACTCCATGCTCCGCCGGACGGCCCGGTCCTCGGCGTCCTTGCTGGTCGCGCCGCCGACGGTTTCGGAAACGTGGATGCCGACACAGAGGATGTAGGTGAGATAAAGTTCTCCCGGTGTCCACTTCTCCGCCACGGCGGCGGCGGCGAACTTCGGGTGCCGTTTGGCGATGGACGCCGAGACTTCGGCCATGGTGTTTCCCGAGAGTTCCCCGTCGCCACCGAATGACTTGATGTCCTTTTTCAGGGCGGGTTCGGTTTTGAACCGGGTGGTGAAATGATCCAGCGTCGTTTCCAGGTGGGCGAGTTTGTCTTCGTCGAGCGGGACGATGAGCGGGTTCGGGCTGGCCGCGTGGGCCGGGTGTCCGGCGAGCACCAAGCCAAGGCACAGGAACACCGACCAGTGGGCAAGGGAGGGGACGCGGAACATTTCGCAGAGGGAACGCGCCCCCGGTGCGATCTTGCACCTGGTTGGCTGGCTGCTTGTCCCGGCAAGCGGCCGGGAGGGAGGGACAGACCGAATCCTTCGTGCACGCCGTTTCTATTTGTCACTCGCCATGGCTGATCCCAAGTCCGACCCCCATCCACCACGTCCCCGGTTGTTGCTGGCCGACGTGGACGGCACGCTCGTCACCAAGGAAAAAATCCTCACCGACCGCGCACAGGAAGCGGTCAGGAAACTGCACGCGGCGGGGATCGGGTTCGCCATCACCAGCGGACGGCCGCCGCGCGGCATAGCGATGCTGACCGGACCGCTGGAGATCACGACGCCCCTCGCGGCGTTCAACGGCGGACTGTTCGTCAAGCCCGACCTGACCATCATCGAGCAGCACGTCCTGAAAAAAGACGTGGTGGAGGCGGTCATCAAAATCATCGAAGAACACGGGCTGGGCGTGTGGGTCTACCGGGGCAACGATTGGTTCGTGCACGAACGCCACGGGGCGCACGTGGACCGCGAGGAGTGGACGGTGAAGTTCCCGCCGACCGTGGTGGACAGCTACGAGGGCAAGACCGACGACGTGGCAAAGATCGTCGGCGTCAGCGACGACTTGGATGCCGTCGCCAAGTGCGAGCAGGCGGTGCAGGAAACGTTCGGCGGAAAGGTCGGCACGAAGAAGGGGACGCCGCAACGGGACATCTCACGCGAGGACGACGCGAAGAACCAGCCGACGGTGTCCGCGGCGCGCTCGCAGCCGTACTACCTCGACGTGACCCACCCGGACGCGAACAAGGGTGGCGTGGTTGGCGTGCTCGCGCGGATGCTCAAGATCAAACCCGAAGAGATCGCCACCATCGGCGACATGCCCAACGATGTGTCGATGTTCGCCAAGGGAGGCATCGCGATCGCCATGGGGCAGTCGAGCGACGAGGTGAAAGGTGCGGCGCACGAGGTGACGACCTCCAGCGAAGAGGAGGGGTTCGCGAACGCGGTGGAGCGGTTCATCCTGGGCGCGGGCTGATCCGCATAGAAAAATCCCATCGTCGGTCGTGCGGGCGGCGAATCAGACCTTCCAGATGAAGACGAAATCTTTCAAAGGTGGGCTGTTGGTTGGCTTGCTGGCTCTTGCCGGCTGCACCCAAAACGGAACGCCCAACAACGGAACCCAGAACGGCCGACCCAACTATCGCGGCCCTACCGCCAGCACCCATCCTGACGCCGATCCCGAGTCCACCCGCCGCATGATCACCGGTTCGCACGTCCCGCAGCCGACTGACCGTCCCACGTTCGCCAACGTCTCCGCTAATGTTCCCGTGGGGAGCGCTTCCCGCCGACCCGATTCGTTGATTCCATCCGAGCCGACGGTTGGCGCGGGTAACCAGAGCAACTACCGCCTGCGGGAACCGAGCACCGGCGCGGGGCCACAAGGTGAGCCGACGGTGAGAGGGGAATCGGACGACGCGTCTTCCAGGGGAACGCCCGCACCAAGTCCGAGGACGACGCACAAACCGAAGCCCAAGCCGAGCCCCACTCCGTCCTCGAACTGAGCATGGGACAGGCAGTTGCCACGCACCGCAGGTCCGATCTAACTTGCCCGACGATGCAAAACACCAACCGCGTCAAAGAAATCCTCTCCTGGTACGGCAGCGACAATCCCGGGGTGCTCGCCAACCTCGCCCGCATCATGAACACCGGCCGCCTGGCGGGCACGGGAAAATTCGTGATCCTGCCGGTGGACCAGGGGTTTGAACACGGGCCGGCGCGTTCGTTCGCGTCCAATCCCCCCGCTTACAATCCGCTGTACCATTACCAGTTTGCCATCGACGCAGGCTGCAACGCATACGCCGCGCCGCTTGGTTTCCTGGAGGCGGGCGCGCGAGAGTTCGCGGGGGAGATTCCGCTCATTCTCAAGGTCAACGACCACGAATTGCTCGGTGGAGACGAGAAGGACCCGGACCAGGCGATCACGGGCAGCGTGGAGGATGCGCTCCGCATCGGCGCGGCGGCGGTCGGGTTCACGATCTATCCCGGCAGCGCGAACGCGCGCAAGATGTACGGGCAGATCGAGGAGATCGGCAAAGAAGCCAAGAAAAACGGTCTTGCCGTGGTGATTTGGAGCTATCCGCGCGGGTCGGCGTTGAGCAAAGAAGGCGAGACGGCGATCGACGTGTGCGGGTACGCGGCGCACATCGCGGCGCAGTTGGGCGCGAACATCATCAAGGTGAAAACCCCACCGCGTACCTGGAGCAGGAAGCGGCCAAGGCGATCTACGAGAAGGAACAGGTTCCCATCGGCACGATTGCCGAGCGGGTGGCGCACGTGGTGAGATGCACGTTTGACGGGCGGCGCATCGTGATCTTCTCGGGCGGCGCGCACGAGGCCGACGACAAGTTGCTCGAACAGGTGCGCGGCATCCAGGCCGGCGGCGGGTTCGGGTCGATCATCGGCCGGAACAGTTTCACCCGTAAGAAAGAGGACGCGCTGAAGCTGCTCGGGACGATCATGGATATCTACAAGGGCAAGTAGCAGCTCCGGTCAGGCCGCGAAGCGGCCGGTCGTCTAAGGAAGGTCCTGATGCCTCTCCGAAGCAGTCCCTACCTTGGTGGGAACGCCGCCGAGACGGCGGGTATCGTGGATGTTGCGTCGACCCGGTAAGATTTTCCATGAGCGTAAAGATCGACTCGATCGTGCGCCGTGACGAAAAACCCCTTGTACTGACCTGCGGTCCGCGCATCGGCGTGGGCGGCCTTGATGGCGGCTCGTTCCGCGTCGGTCGCGCGCTTGGCATCGCCAGCTTCGGCGTAGGCCGCCGCCAAGGTATCGAGGTATTTGACCGAACCGGGCACCGTCTCGCAGGCTTGCAGGGCGAGGGCGACGGCCTGACGACCGTTGCGCAAGGAAGCGTCGGGGTTCGTTGCGCGAATCCAGGCGAGATCGTTGAGGGGATCGGTGAACGAACGATCTGCACGGGCGGCCCGCGCGAGTTCGGTTGCCTCGGCGGCGGTGTCGTGTTGTTCACGGCGGATGAGGGCGCGGCCGTAGGCCATGACGGCGAGGGTTCGCGCCGGTGCTTTCTGACGGCGCGCGAGGTCGATGGCGCGACCAAAATCGGCCAGCGCTCCCTCGTATTCGCGCGCTCCCCAGTGGGCCAGGGCGCGGCGGCGGTAAGCCTCGAGATCCCCCGGCTGGGCGGCGATCTGCCGGTCGCAGGCGGCGAGCAGGGCGTGGTAATCCTGCTTGCGCTCGGCTTGAGCCAAACCGTCGAGGAACTGGCGGCTATTCGCCCGGTCGGTCGGGGCAGCGAAGACCGTCGGCGTGGCCGCAACGATCACCAGGCAGAGGATCAGTGGTAGGTTCCGGGAACAGTAGTGGTCGAAGCGTGGCATCGGCGATGAGAGAAAGCGGTTTTCGTGCCGTGACGACCGGGTCGAATTCGTTGGTTTACCGATGGATGGAGGTTGTACAATTGCGCCAGATGTAGTAAATGTATTTCTCGCGAATCAATATCTTGCGTTTTTAGCATGGCTGCCCGTTCACAAACCCCCGCGCCGTCCGGCCCCGACAATCTCCCGCTTGGCCCCATCGGTCATGGTCCGTTCAACGGCAACGGCCACGAGCAGCGGCATCCGCTCGCGGCGGATGGCCTGATGGACGCCGGGGCAGTGACCGCGCCGGACGAAACGCCGCTGCCGGAATTTGGCGACGGCGACGGCACCACCGGTGGCCTCCCGCCGGAGGCTGCTCCGCACGCGCCGCCGCCAGACGACCCGCCGTTTCGGGCGCTGATGGACCGTAATTTCCTGTCCTACGCCAGTTATGTGATCCGTGACCGCGCCATCCCGGCGTTGGAGGACGGCCTCAAGCCCGTGCAGCGACGCATCCTGCACTCCATCCACCGCAACGACGACGGCAAGTTCATCAAGGTCGCCAACATCGTCGGCTACTCGATGCAATTCCACCCGCACGGCGACGCTTCCATCGCGGACGCGCTGGTGGTGCTCCAGCAAAAGCGCTACCTCATCGAGGGTCAGGGGAACTTCGGCAACATTTACACGGGCGACCCGGCGGCGGCCTCGCGCTACATCGAGTGCCGGCTGACCGACCTCGCACGCAACGAGATCTTCAACGACAAAATCACGCAGACGATCCCCAGCTACGACGGGCGCAACCAGGAACCCGTCACGCTGCCCGCCAAGCTGCCGCTGTTGCTGATGCTCGGCGCGGACGGCATCGCGGTGGGCCTGAGCACGCGCGTTCTGCCGCACAACTTCTGTGAACTGATCGAGGCGCAAGTTGCCATCCTCCAGGGCAAACCCTTCGAGGTGCTGCCGGACTTCGTGCAGGGCGGCATCATGGATGCGAGCAATTATGCCAAGGGCATGGGGAAGATCCGGGTGCGCGCGGTCATCGAGCCCAAGCCGCACGTGCCCGGCGTGCTCGTGATCCGGCAGCTTCCCGCGAGCACGACGACGGACTCGCTCATCGCCTCCATTGAGGAGGCGGCGCGCAAGAAGAAAATCCGGATCAAGTCCATCGACGATTTCACCGCCGAGACGGTGGAAATCGAGATCAAGCTGGCTCCCGGCGAGGACGCGAAGAAGACGATTGCCGCGCTGTACCTCTTCACAGAATGTGAGCAGTCCATCTCGACGCGCCCGGTAGTCATCCGGGGTGACCGGCCCGTGGAGATGGACGTGGACGAAATCCTGCGCGCCAACACAGTGCAGCTTCTCTCCCTGCTCAAGCGGGAACTCGAACTCCGCCGCACCGAACTCTCCGAGGGCATCCACCAGAAGACCCTCGCGCAAATCTTCATCGAAAACCGCCTCTACAAGGCCATTGAAAAGTGCACGACCTACGAGGCCGTGCAGAAGTCGGTGCTCGACGGGGTCAACAAGTTCCGCGAGCAGTTCCGGCGCGACGTGACCAACGACGACGTGGAGACCCTGCTGGCGTTGCGGATCAAGCGCATCTCGGCGTTCGACATCGCGCAAAACCGTCGCGACATCGACGACCTCCTGCGCCAGTTGGATGAGACGGAAAAAAACCTCAAGGGTCTGACGAAGTACGCTATCGGCTACCTCAAGAACCTGCTCAAGACCTACGGCAAACAGTACCCGCGGCTGACCCAGACGGCGACCTTCGAGGATGCCGACGCCCGGCAGGTGGCGGTGCGCAACCTCGCCGTCGCCTACGACCCGGTGAAGGGCTACCTCGGCTACGGGGTCAAGGGCGAGGGGCTGGAACCGGCCTTCCGTGCGTCCGAACTGGATCGCGTGCTGACCGTGACTGCCGACGGGCGCTACAAGGTGATGCCTCCGCCGGAAAAACTCTTCGTGGACCGCGACCTGCACCTGTACGCACTGTTCGGGCGCGACGTGGTGTACACGCTCGTCTACACCACGTCTTCGGCGACGTACGTGAAGCGGTTTACCTTCGGCGGGGCGATCCTCAACAAGGAGTACCAGTGCGTGCCGCCCAAAGCGAAGATCCAGCTCCTCACCGCTGAGGGATTGGAGCGGGTCTATATCAAGTACAAGCCATTCAAGCCCGGGAAACGCAGCGGCGCGGGCAAGGCCGGCGGCACACCCGACGAGCAGATCGTCGAACTGGCCGACCTGCCCGTGCAAACGCCAAAGCAACTCGGCACGCTCATCAGCCACCGGGCGGTTGATTGGCTCAAGACGACCCGCCCGCGCGGCTGGAACGAGACCGGCGGACCTGCCATCGGGCCGCTGTTTAATTGACGGCGGGGTTTGCCAAGTGCCGAGGTGCGCTTACTTTGGCGGCGTGAAATTTTTCCACCTCGTTCCGGCCGCCGCGGTTTTCGTGACAACGTTTTGCGCCGCGGCCCGTGCCGACGACGCCAAGGATGCGCTCGTGGCCGCCGAAAAGGCGGCCAAGGATGCGCCCGCCTACCGCCTGAAGGTGACTTCCACTGATCCTACCACGAAGGTGGCCGCCGCCATGACCATCGAGATTGTCAACCCGGAGACGATGCACCTGAAGTCCGAGAGCGGCGGACAATCGCAGATGGAAGTATACTCTGATGGCCAGAAAGTGTTCATGAGCCACGCGGGTAGCCCTATGCAGGAAGCGCCCCCGCAGGTCGCGGCCATGATGAAGCAGATGAAGGACCAGGTCTCGGGTGATGCCATGTCGAAGCTCGCGCAGAACGCGAAGTTCGTCGGGCACGAGACGGTCGGCGGCACGCCGGCGTCGGTCTACACGTTCGAGGCCGATATGATGGGCATGCACATGGCGTCGAAGGAGTGGGTGTCGGACAAGGATCACCGGCCGATCAAGGTCGAGAGCGTGACGAAGGGCAGCGTCGCCAACCAGGAAGTGAACCAGAACACGACGGCGACGTACGAGTTCGATCCCTCGATCAAGGTGGTCATGCCCCAACCTTGAGGTAGCAGGTCGCCGTTCGTTAATCCCGGATGTGCCGGTGGCGGTATGGCTTGTAACCCTGTTCGTGCAGCATCGACACGGGGATATCGACCAGCAGCACCTTCCAGGTGGGCGGTGAACCGGCTTCGTAGGCGTACAAACGCTCGTGCTTCGGGTTCGTCCATTCCTTGAAGAGTAGGACGTGGTTGTTGTCCGAGTTGAGGACATCAGCCGTGCGCAGGTCTTCGTAAGAGGCGAGGGCGTCGCAAACCTCCGGCAGGGTACGGGTGGAGTAGACATGCGGCAGCCGCCAGCAGCGTGAAACCAAGCCCGAGCAATCGATCCCCACCGCGTGCCGGCTGACGGCGGCGTCGAGTTGGCGGCGCTTGTCCGCGCTGTAAACATCCCCAGCGTACTTGCCCGCGCGCAGCCCTTCGGCAAACTCCTCCAGCGAACTGAACCCGCCCCACATGTAGGGCACGCCGACGTTCTTTTCGCCCGGAGCCCACCAGCCGGGGCGCGTGCCGGGACGGCGGAAACCTGCGTCCGGGGTGTCCACCTGGATGCCGTCCGCGTCCCGTCCGTGAAAAGCGTTCCGCGCTGACGGCGTCCAGACGAATTGCTGGTAGGTGACGGCCGTTTCGATGGCCTGTCGGCGGGTGACTTCCTCCTGTCCGGCCGCGTGGAAAACGAACGGCCCGCCGCCACCGAAAGCGACGATCCAGAGCGCGGCTAGCTTCGGGCGAAAGGTCATGGAGCGACTGGCCGCACCGTACACCGCGCCACCGCAGCCCGAAGAGGAAAAACGGTGGCTTGTCGGAAACTTCTGCTATTTTCTCAGGGCCGGACGTTCCCGGCCGAATTTCTATGCGCGTCCTTTTTCTCGATTGTTTTTCCGGCATCAGCGGTGACATGACCGTTGGCGCGCTGTGCGATCTCGGCATCAAGCCCTCGGCATTCGAGTGGGAACTCTCCAAGCTCGAAGTCGGCGATTTCCACATGCACTTCGAGCGGGCCAAGCGTCAGCAGATCGAGGGCGTCAAGTTCGGCATCCACGCCGGGTCGACCCATACGCACGATCAGGACGAGGAATCCGACGAGCACGGAGAGGTTCACGCTCATGCGCACGAGCACGAACACGAACAAGAGCACGACCATGGCCACGACGATCACGAGCACCATCATCACGATGACCACGAACACGGCCGGTCGTACGCGGAGATTCGTTCGCTGATCGAGTCCAGCGACCTGTCGGACTTTGTCAAGAAACACGCCCTGGGCATCTTTCACCGGGTGGCCGTGGCCGAGGCGAAAATCCATGGCGCGATGGTCGAGTCCATCGGCTTCCACGAGGTCGGCGCGCTCGATTCCATCGCGGACATCGTGCTGGCGTGCGTCGGCATCGAGGAACTCGGCGTCGAGAAGGTCTTCTGCGGTTCGCTGGCAAATGGACGCGGCTGGATCGACTGCGAACACGGCCGTTTCCCGATCCCGGCCCCGGCAACCCTGGAGATTCTCAGCGGTATCCCGGTGGGCCAAATCGACGAGCCGTTCGAGTTCATCACGCCGACGGGCGCGGCCATCGCGGCGGAGTTCGCGGCGGGTTTCGGACCAATGCCTCGGATCAAGGTCGAGAAGATCGGCTACGGACTGGGCAGCCGGGACATCCCGAGCCGTCCCAACGTCCTGCGCGCAGTGCTCGGCGAACTTGAAGGGGGCTGACCCGCATGGACCCCGCGCCGGCAACGGGTCGTTACGCGACGGACACCGTCACGCAGATCGAGGCGAACCTCGACGATCTCTCGCCCGAGATCGTCGGCGCGACGCTCGACCGGTTGCTGACCGCCGGGGCGCTGGACGCATTTTTCACGCCCGCGCAGATGAAAAAAAATCGTCCGGGCGTGCTCCTGACCGTGTTGTGCGAACCGGATGCGGTCGAGCGAATGGCCGGCGTGATCTTCCGCGAGACCACGTCGTTCGGCCTGCGGTTGAGCGAGAAGCGCCGTCTGAAGCTGGAGCGGCGGTTCGAGACCGTGCCGACCCCGTACGGTGAAATCCAGGTCAAGCTCGGGTTCGACGCGCACGGGACGCCGCTGCAAGTCGCGCCGGAGTACGAGAGCTGCCGTGTCGCGGCGGAGCGAACCGGGGTGGCGCTGCGGGAGGTGTACGCGGCTGTGACGGAAGCGTTTCGAAAAAGCCTCGTGCAAAGTCCGCCAAGCCACAAAGAAAGCGGGGAATAAATGAAAACTGCCTACGTTGCTTTTGCGCTGATCGTCTGTGTCGTGGTCGGACGGTTTGACCTTCACGGGCAAGCGCCGGCCGAAGACGCCCGCGCCGCAAAAGTGCGCAAGGTCTTGGAAAACGCCCACGCCCAGGTCGGCACGACCGTGCTCTACGATCCCGCCTACGCCGATCTGAAGTACCCCGGCGGCGACGTGCCCGCGGACCGGGGCGTTTGCACGGATGTGGTCATCCGGGCGTTTCGCGCGGTGGGAATCGACCTGCAACAGCTCGTCCACGAGGACATGAAGGCGCATTTCTCGTCCTACCCGAAAAGTTGGGGCCTCTCCCGGCCGGACACCAACATCGACCACCGCCGGGTGCCGAACCTGATGACCTTCTTCGCCCGGCAGGGAAAGTCGCTGCCGGTCACCGCGAACGTGGCCGATTACCAGTCGGGGGACGTGGTGACGTGGTCGCTCCCCGGTGGTCTCCCGCACATCGGCCTCGTGGTGAACGAAACCTCCCCCGAAGACCCGGCGCGCCACTTGATGATCCACAACATCGGCGAGGGCGCAAAGATGGAGGATGTGCTTTTCGGCTTCAAGATCACCGGGCACTACCGGCCTTTGTAGGAACCCGGAAGGCAGGTAGTGGTACAGTTTGGCAAGTTCTCAGCCCCGGCAGGGGCGTCAGAGTTTAGCCCGCGGCGTGAGCCGTGGGAAAACGATGCTTCGTGAGCCTAGAGCATAGTTCGCTTGATTGAGCCACGACTGGCTGGCAAGCTGGCGGCATG
>CAXTOX010000017.1:0-37098 GCA_964245885.1 uncultured Chthoniobacterales bacterium
CGCCTGCCACGCCGAAGCCGAGCGAAAGCGAAAACTCCCAAACCAGCCTTATCTTAGTGCCATTCCGCTTTGTCCCTTTTTTCCTGTTCGGTTTGTTGGCCCGACACCGACGGCGCTCGTGTGATCAAAATCCTGTCGTGGGTTCAAACACTGTCGCGGCGCTGACGCGTGGGCCGACGATACTTTACCGGAAGGGCCGGCCGGCGCGATGCCTGCTTACGATCTCAAATTTTGTTGATGCAAACTGACCAACCCTCCGCCGGCCCGACCGGGGCCGTCTCCACCGCCCCGACGAAGACCTCCACCCGGCTTTTCGTCGAGGACCTGATCGTCACTGCGTTCGGCATGGCGACAAGCGCCGCCGTGGCGTACGGCTCTTTTTACCTGGGGAAAGGCACCGATTCCGCGGTGTACACCTGGATGGCCGACCTGGTCATCCCCATCGGGGCGATCCTCTGCGGGTTCGTGGCGGCCGTCGGTTACTGGATCGGCTCGCGTCTGTTCAACCACAAACCCTCGCGTCTGCTGCTCTGCAACATCGTGCTGGTTTCGCTGGGGACCTTCTTCTCCATCCATCACCTCGACTACACCCACGCGGCGGCGCGTGGCACTCCCCTGCCGCAGTTGATCTCCTTTCCCGACTACCTCGTCGCCGTGACCGAGCACATGACCTACAAAGACTCGCACTCGTCTGGCGCGGGCATGGAGTTGGGCAAGTGGGGGTGGGGCGTGGCCGGTTTGCAGGTGCTCGGATTCTGCCTCGGCGGGTTCGGGGTTTACGGCATCCTTGCGGCGACGCCGTACTGCCACCGGTGTTCGATGTACTTCCGCAACCTCTGGCGGCGCGCGACCAAATGGAAGGACCTGGAGGCGATGAGCCGCGCCTACCAATCGTTGTCGGCGTTGCTCGATGCCGGGCAATTGCAGGCCGCCGTCGACCAGCACGCGATGTCCGGCGACTCCGGCAAGTTCGGCATGCGAGGGTTCTTGTCCATGAACCTGCGCGAGTGCCCCGGCTGCGCGGAGCGGCGGCTCGACCTGCTCGCCCAACGGCGCAACGGCAACCAGGTGGCTACCATCGCCCGCCGGACCGTGACCACGCACGACCCGATCCAGAAGGCAACGGCCGCCCCGGCGTGACTTCAGCCGGGTAATCCACGTTCCGTTTACGACCTGCGCGTCGTCGATCCAGGCCGTGGCGGAGTTTCGTCAGGACCGCTGCTTGACGATCTCGACGTACTTGGCTTCCAGCTTGGCGTATCTTCCTTCGAGCGATGCAAACGCGCGCCGCTCCTGGAAAAGCGTGTTCTCCAGTTCGCGGATGCGCTGCTGGAGACTGACCCGGATGCCGGTACGCACCGGGCCGTTGGCACCGGCTTCGGGCTCCTCGGGTTCCTCGGATGGGATCGACAGCGTCTTCAGGTCGCGGACGGTTGCCGCCGTGCCGTCGCGGGCGTTGATGAGCTGGGTGTCGACGTTGATTTCGCCGAGGTTCAAGAACTCCTGGAGCGCCCCCAAAGTCGTCGGACCGTAGAGTTGGTCGGCGGTCACTTCGATGAGCCAGTCCATGCCGAGTTCCGGCACCATCGGGGCTTTGAACCACGTCTGCTGATCGGTGGAAACCTTGTCCAGCGGCGAGATCTGCGCACTGGTCGCCCAGGTCGTCAGTTGCTGGAAGTTGACCGGCCCGAAAACCTCGTTGTTCTCGGCTTTGAGCAGGTAAAGGGCGGTAGCGGTATGGTCGATCATGGAGGGAGACGAAGGACGGCGGACAAAGGCGTCATGCCTGGGGAGGATTGTACAGAGAGGCATCTCCTCGGGCAACGGTTGTTTTGTGGAGGGATGGAGCGACGAAAACCTTGCGTTGCCGCCGGAAGAAAACTACACTGCCGACAACTATGCCAGAGCGCACCCAAAAACCTCCGACCCCGGCCCCTTGGGAGCCGAAGGGCGGCGACAGCGATGGTCCGAAGTCCCCCGACGTGTCCAAGCCCGACACGAATGATTTGCTCAAACGCATGAAGAAGGTCGACCCCAATCAGTCGAAGCGCTACCGCCAGCGCACCGGGCAGTAAATGAACGGGTTATTCGGCTCGCCCGCTCCCACCGGCCCTCAGGCGGGGGAGCCTGACCCGGGTGATTTCGCCGCGCTGCTCCAGGCGCGCGGTCTGTACCCACGCGCGGCCATGCCCATCGCCGGGTCACCAGCCGGCCACGGTCCGGCTGTTCCGGCGCAGACGCAAGCGACCACGATCCTCGCCTTCAAGTTTGCCGACGGCGTGCTCGTCGCCGGCGACCGCCGCGCGACGGCGGGTAACATCGTCGTCTACGACCGCGCCGACAAGGTGCTGGAGATCGACCGTCATTCCGTCATGGCCATCGCCGGTGTTCCCGCGACGGCCTGGGAAATGGCGCGCGTACTGGAGCACTCGTTCCAATACTACCGCCGCACCCAGCTTCAGGAGATGAGCACGAGCGGCAAAGTCCGCGCGCTTTCCAAGCTCCTGCGGGACAATTTCGGGCTGGTCATGCAGGGAGTCGGCGTCGTGGTGCCGCTGTTTGCCACGTACGATTTCACCGGGCCGGAGCAGGGCAGCAAGCTGTACTTTTACGACGTGATGGGTGCCAACTTCGAGGTGGCCGAGTATGCCGCCACGGGGTCAGGCTCGCCGGCCGTGCGTGGCGTGTTGTATTACGAAAACACCTGGGGCCGCAAACCGCTGCACGAGTACACGCTGGAGGAGGCTCTGCGCCTCACCTTGCGCGCGCTCGACACCGCCGCCGAGGCTGACACGGCCACGGGTGGGGTCGACCGCAACGGGCGAATTTTCCCCGTGGTCAAGATCATCGCCAAGGAAGGCATCCAGACGATCACGGATGACACTTTGCGCGACCTGTTCAACGCCGGCCGTCACCTGCCCGCGCAACCGCTCTCCGCCGGCTTGCCCATCGGCTGATCTCCGCTGGCGCCGCACTTTTCGTTCGCATGATTGAGGAACCCTTCCGCTTCGTCGAGGCCATCGCCAACCGACGCGAGTACATCGAAAACCAGATTGCCACCGGCAGCCCCATCGTGGCGCTTAACTACGCGGGCGGCGTGCTGCTGTTCACCCTGGGGCGCGAACGGCAGAAGATTTTCGAGATCTACGACCGTATCGCCATGGGAGCCATCGGACACCCGGGCGACATCGAGCGCCTGCGCATGACGGCCATCGAACTCGCCAGCACGGAAGGTTTCACGCGTTCGTCGAGCGACGTGTCGTTGCGGCGGATGGCGAATTACTCCATCAGTCCGGCCTTGAAGGCGGCGTTCGAGCAGGTGTACGGCGCACCGTACCTCGCGCGGGTGCTGTTCGTCGAACTCGGGCCGGACGGCGTGCAAAACAGCTTCCTGCGGATCGACTACGACGGCTCGATCCAGTCCAACGGCACGCCGTTCTCCAAGACCCGGCAGGAATACGCCGCGCTGAGCGGGACGCGCAACTCGGCCGGACAGATGGAGAAGCTGCTGGCCCGTGACTTCAAGACCGGTCTCGATCTGAACGCCGCCCTGCGCCTCGCTTGCGACGCGTGGACGGCAGGGTTTCTCGTGTTTGAAGACGACAAGGCTCCGGGCGAACTGCCCGACGAAGGCTCGCTGAACCGGACGCGCCGCGAGCAACTCGAATCCGCCTCGGTAGAGGCGGCGGTCCTCGAATCCAAGGTGGCCTCGCACGTCGCTTTTCGCTCGTTGACCGAGGACGAAATCCGGCCGCTTCTGGAAGGCAATGGCTGAAGACGGCGAAGCGTCGTCCCCGTCCGCAGAGCCATCGACTATCGCAGGGGAGAACGAACCCACGCTCTCTCCGGTGGTCGATCCGGAGGCTGAGACGTCCTTCGATTCGGGGCTTCCATTCGTTTCTCCGCCCACGCCCACGCGGCGGCGGTTCGACCCGCGACCGGGACGGCGCGACCGGCCGAAAGCCTTCGTCTGGCAAAGACATTGGTACGCGTTCGGCGGCCTGGTCTTCTTCGCGCTGAGCGTGCGCGCCCTCGTCAATGCTCCCTGGCCCGCTTGGCCCCCGGGTTCCACGTCCGCACGCTCGCTGCCAGCCGGGCTGTTGGCGGTGATCATTGATCCCGGCCACGGCGGCGATGACACCGGTGCAGTTTCTCAAGGAATCGTGGAAAAAGACCTGAACCTCGACGTGGGCCGCCGCATCGCACAGGTGCTGGCCGCGCGGGGCATCAAGGTGCGGCTCACGCGGGAGGATGACCACTTCATTCCGCTGGAGGAACGCGTGCGGATCGGCAATGCGCAGCCGGGCACGGTGTTCGTCAGCATCCACTTCAACGATGCGTCGGGCGACGGCCGCGTCGCGATGAACCGGGCGAGTGGGATCGAGACCTTCTATTCGCAAAACAAGGCGATGTCGGCGTCGGCCGGAGGGTGGATGTGGGCATCGTTGTTCGGCGCGGGGGCGAAGGCCGACCCGGCCGCCGCGCGCGACGTGGAAGCCTGGTCGGAACGCGAGGGGGCGTCGCTCGCGCAGTCGATCCAGGGCGCGCTCGTGGCCAGCACGGCGGCGGCGGACCGCGGCATCAAGGAGCGTTCGCTCTACGTCACGCGGCGGGTGCGCGGACCGTCGGTGCTGGTGGAGGGTGGTTTCGTGAGCCACCCGGCGGAAGCGAAGCTGCTCGGCGACCCGATGTACCGCCAGAAACTTGCCGACGCCATCGCCGATGGTATCGTCAAATACCTTGACGCCGCCGCCCGGCAACCGGTGCCTTCGGCGGTGGCGGCAGCCTCGCGCGACGCTTGAATACCGCCGCCGCAGGCGCGTCTAGTTTGATGCAGGTGCAAACCGCCTCCCTTATGAAAATCTTGCGTGCTGGTCTCATGGCAGGTCTCCTGATCGTCGGCGCGGCGGGTGGTCTGCGCGCGGACGACAGCCTGCGGCATTACCAACAATCCCTGCGCGACCAAGGTTTCTATTACGGACCCGTGGACGGCTCTCCCGGAGACGAAACGACACAGGCGTTGCGCCGCTATCAGATTCGCAACGGCCTCGCCGTGACCGGGCAGCTCGACGACGATACCCGCTGGTCCATCGACCATGCCGCGGCCGATGCCGCGCAATCCACGCCCGCTCCGCTCGTGGCTCCGCCGACGCCGACGCCTCAGCCGCCCGTGCGCCGCCCGGCCGCAACGCCCGTTCCCCGCCAGGCACCGCGTCAGGAAGACCAGGCCGATCAGGCAGACCCGCGCGACCAGGAGCCGCCGCCCGGCCCACGCGACGCGCAAACCGATGGCCGCACGCGGATCGTACCCTCGGCACCGTTGACAAACTACTTCGGCGGCACCCCGTACGAGTTCGCCCCGCCGCCCGTGCAGGCGGACACCATCGCGCGGGCGCAAAAGCTCCTCGCCCGGACGGGCTTTTACGACGGCGAGGTGAACGGCCGTCCGAACCGTGACTTGGCCGACGCGGTGTCCAACTTCCAGGAGGTCAACCGGCTGCGGCGCAGCGGCCGGCTGGACACCAACACGCTCGCGGCCATGCGGTTGTTGCCGGATCGGCGTGAAGGCCCGGGTCGCCGGCCTTCCCCGGACGACGAACGGCGCGATGGCGGGCAGGTCTACGAAGGCCGGATCGTGCATTGACTTTTCAGAAGGTGACCTTGTCCAGTTCGAGGTTCACCGAACCGACGAAGACCTCGGCCTCGACCTTCAGCAGGAGGCGGTCGGCGTCGTCGGAGATCCAGGCGCGCGCGCTCCTGAAGCTTTTGTGCGCTTCCAGTTCGCCGCGCTTGTTGATCTTTTCCAACGACAGGGAACACAACACGGCCGGATATTCGCCCGCCCGCGTTTTGACCCGCTCGTGGCTCAACACCTTCACGGTGACGAGGTACGGGGTGTTCGAAGCGAAGACGGGAAAGGTTTTTTCGTCGCCGTCGGCGAGGGGCAGGCTGCGCAGGTAGAGCAACGCGGTGTGCATGTCGCGCAGGTCGGGATACGGGAAGTGCCGGGGCGCGGCCTTGGCAGGGTCCGCCGGTGCCGCGGCGGTCGGATCGGTGTTCGTCCGCACCGCCTCACGGGCGGTGAAATCGACCCGGGTGTAGGTGTGCTTACCCCCGGCATCCTGGCGTTGCTCGAAGTGCAAGGGATGCAGCGTGCGCCGGTCCGCCACGCAGTTCGCGGTCGCGTCGAGTTTGTAGAGGAGGCGGGCACCGCCGGTGGAAGCCGCCTTGATGACGGTGTGGATGTCCGCGCCGCTGGCGGGTGAAACACATTTTGCTTCCACCTGGCCGGCTTCCACGTCCGACCAGGTGATCCGGTAGCTTGCCGTGAAGGAACGGGGCGGGGGGAAGTCCCCTGCCGTTCCGGAGTTCACCCGGCTCAGCCACACGGGCAGGGTGGGTTCCACCGCGTCGTCGGGGGGCACGGCCGGCGTCGTGCGGGGCGACGCGGAAACGGGCAGCACGGCCAACACGAACGCGGTGAACAGAAGCGGAAACACGGGAGGAAATATCGAAGGCAAAAGGCGAAAGGCAAAGGCTCGATCCGCAAGCCGGTCGAAACCCTGGCCCCGCGTGCGTCAGCCGGGTCTGGTGAGCGTGGCCGTGGTCCATACCCAACCCATGCTGACAACCGCGACGGCGTTCCAGCCCAGCAGGAAAAAGCGCATCTCCGCCGGACGGTACGCTCCCGCGCGCCACAACACGGCGGCGTCGAGGGCAAACCACCCCGCGCTCGCCGCGAGGAAGGCAGCGATCAGCCAATCGTGGAAACTCCCATACACCAGCACGCCCTCCGCCAGGAGCAGCGCCGAGATAAGCACTTTCGCCCGGACCGTGCCGATGAGCACGGCAGTCGTCCGGCGGCCCGAGAGCCGATCCGGTTCCACGTCCATGATCTGGCCGAACAGGTGCGCGTGCATGGCGAACAGCGCGCCAAAGACGAACGTCTGCCACGGCAGTTGCGGCACGCCGTTCAACCAACTGCTGAGCACGAACACGAGGAGGTAACCCGCTTGGTTGAGCAACTCGAAGGGCGGCCGTCCCTTCAGGCCGGGAGCGGGCCAGTTGTAGATCATGGTGGCGAAAACCATCGCGGCCAGCCACGCGAGTGCCTTCGGACCGAGCAGGAACACGAACGCGGCGGCGAAGGGCAGTTCGACGGCGACCATCCACCACGGCAAGGCGGCAAGCTGCGCCTCGTTCGGGCGCGCCCCGAACAGGAACGTTCCTTTGCGTGGGTTCAACCGGTCGGTCTCCGCGTCCACGAGGTCGTTCCACCCGTAGATCAGCAATCCCAGCGGGAACATGACGTAGAAAAGCCCGAGCCAGAACGTCCACTGGCCGAAAACGTGCCTCTGGCCAAGTGGCAACAGGTAGAACCACAGGCTCGTCGTCCAAAAACCCGGCCGCGCGACCTTGACGAGGAACAGTGCATTATGCCGCCAACCGCGAACCGCGCGGTCAACAACCGGCTGAGAAGCAATGGCGACGGTCGGCGGCATTGGAAAAGACCGGTGGCGCGTTGGTCAGTCTTTGGCCAGCGCCTTGCGCACCGCCGACAACTCCCCCGCGCTGCCGAGCTTGGTGTTCTTGTGCGCGATGAACTTCGCGTATTCATCCATGAACGTCTTGCCCGGCGGGCGGAAGTCGAACTCCGCCGGCTTTTGGTGGAAAAACTCCCGGTGTACCCGCGTCCACACCAGGCGGCCGTCGGTGTCGATGTTGATTTTGGTCACCCCGAGCTTGGCGGCGGGGAGGTATTCGTTTTCGTCGACGCCGCGCGCGCTGGGGTCGAGGGTGCCGCCGGCCTCGTTGATGCGCCGGACTTCTTCGACCGGCACGCTGGAGCTGCCGTGCATGACGATGGGCGTACCGGGAATCTTCTCTTGGATGTGCCGGATCACGTCGAAGTGCAAGCTCTGCTGCCCCTTGAACTTGTAAGCGCCGTGGCTCGTGCCGATGGCGGCGGCGAGCGCGTCGCAACCGGTCTGATGGACGAACTCGACGGCTTCGGTCGGGTTGGTCAGGCTCGCGTGCCCTTCGTCCACTTTGATGTCTTCCTCCACGCCGCCGAGCATACCGAGTTCCGCCTCGACGCTGATCCCCTTGGCGTGGGCGCGTTCCACGACGCGTTTGGTGATGGCGACGTTTTCGTCGAACGACTCGTGGCTGGCATCGATCATCACCGACGAATAAAAGCCGCTGTCAATGCAATCGTAACAGGTCTCCTCGTCGCCGTGGTCGAGGTGCACGGCGTAGACCGCGTCGGGGAAGATCTCGTCCGCGGTGCGGATGATGGCTTCGAGCATCCGCTTGTCCGTGTATTTGCGCGCTCCCTTGGAAAGCTGGATGATGAACGGTGCCTGGCTGTCCAGGCAGCCGCGGAACAAACCCATGGTCTGTTCGAGGTTGTTGATGTTGTAAGCGCCGATGGCGTAACGGCCGTAGGCTAGGCGGTAGAGTTGAGCGGTCGTGACGATCATAATTAAAATGATACTGCCGGAAGGATTTTCGATTTTCCACGCCAAAGTACCCGCTGCAAGCTCGATGGCGAGAGACAAAACACCGGCATGAACGAAGCCCAACGGCGGGAACTCCAGCAAATTCGCAACGAGCAAACCACGCTCGCCGACCGGCTCGCGCGGCTCGAAACGCGGCTGCGCGCCATCGAAGAAGACGCCGCGGCGGAGACGTCTGCTCCGTTGGAAATATCAGCCGCCAAATTGCCGCCGCTGATGCCGTTGCCGGTAGCACCGCCAGCCGTGCCGCCGCCCTTGCCTCCGGAAGCGTTCGCGGCCCCGAAGGTGGAAGCATCGCCGGAACCTCCGGTTCCCCGGAAGGAGCCGACCGCCACCAAGGAGTCGTTGGAAGTGCGGATCGGGACCACGTGGCTGGTCCGGGTGGGCGTCGTCATGATGCTGACCGCGCTCGCCTTCATCGGCAGCTATCTTTATAAGAACGTCGTCCCTCACCTCGGGCCGGCGGTGAAGGTGGGTTTGCTGTACCTCGGGGCCGGCGCGCTTGCCGGGGCGGGAGCGTGGCTGGAGCGCGGCAAGGAGGCTGCGCGATCGCCGCGGATGCTCAACTTCGCGCGCGTCGTGTTGGCCGGCGGATTGGCGGCGGTCTACTACGTCACCTACGCGGCGCACTGGAACCCGAACCTCCGGGTGCTGGGCAGCGCGTGGGCCGACGGCACGCTGTTGATCGGTTGGGCGGGCTTCATGGTCTGGCTGGCAGACCGCCGCGGGTCGGAACTCCTCGCCACGTTCGCCGTCCTGCTCGCGTACTACGCTTCGGCGGTCAACGAGATCGCCGCCTTCACGCTGTTCTCGAACCTCCTGCTGACGCTGGCCGCCGTCTACCTGCTGCGGCGGCACCTGTGGCAGGTGTTTCCCTACGCGAGTCTGGCGGCGACGTTCGGCAGCTACTGGTTCTGGCGGTCCTTCCAGCCCGGCGTGCTCGGTCAGCACGAGGCGGGCAGCTTTTGGCTGCAAGCGGCCTTTCTGGCGGTTTACTGGCTGCTCTTTACCTGGAGCGTTGTTGCGCCGGGGGCGGCGGACTGGACGCCACGGCGGCGGGCGGCGTTTGCGACCCTGAACAACGCCGCCTTTTTCCTGCTGACGACGTGGCTCCTGGCGGGTGCGTACCCCGGAGCGTTCTGGAAATGGTTGCTCGGCTTCGGCGTCGTGCTCTGCGCGTTGGCGGAAGCCTGCCGCCGGGTACGGCCTCGCGTGGACTCCGAGACCGAGGGAGCTTACCTCCTCCAAGGGATTCTGCTCGTGACGCTAGGGTTCTTCGCGTACTTCAGCGCATGGCAACTCAGCCTCGTGTTGGCTGCCCAGAGCGTCGTGTTGCTCGGCCACGCGCAAGCCCGCCGGGAGCGGCTGCCTCTGTGGGCGGCGCTGGTTTCGGCCCTCGCTTCCTTCGTGGTGGCGGCGGAGGCGCTGGGCGACGGGCAAACCCTGGTGCCCTGGTTGTCCGCCGCCGGGACGGGTGCGTTGTTGGGTTTCAACGCGTGGTGGAGCCAACGCCGGTGGGACCGTTTGCCAGCCGTGCCCGCGGATGATTCGTCTCCGCAGCCCGACTTCCCTACGACGCTTGCCGTGGCGCCGGCCTGGTTCGCGACGCTTGGGTCCGGGCTTTGGCTGTGGACCATCGAGCGGGCGCTGAAGCACGAAGTCTCCCTCGTGCCCGTGCTCGCGGTGGGGGCAGCGGTCCTGACGGCTTCGGTCTACATCCTGCGCGTCCCGACGCTGCCGATCCTCGCCCCGGCGTTCCTCTTGGCCGCGTACGTGCACCGATTCGCCGACGACAACCTCGCCGAAGCCTTCGGTCATAGCGCGCCTGCTTGGAGCATGGCGGGATTGCTGCTCGTCACCCTCGGAATCGGTCACTGGTGGCAACGGAACTGGCCAGGGGTCAGCGACCGCAAGCGACCAACGGCGAGAACCGGCGCAATCCTGGCGGGATTTCACGCGGCCCTGGCGGTGGCGTTGATGTACGACTGGCTGCGGCCCGGCAACGGCGACCATCCTACCGCCGCGGTTTGGATCGCGGAGCTGGCTCTCCTCTCCCTCGCGTTGCTTGTCTACGGACGATGGACCCGCTACCGGTCGTTGGCAGTCGCCGGACAGGGGTTGCTCTTGGCGAGTTTCGCCGGCTGCGCTCTGCGCATCTGGCCGCAACCCTGGTCGGGCGGCTTCGGCGGCGAACTGGCTCTCACGCTCGTACCCCTGACGGTTCTGCTGACAACGATCTTCGTCGGCCGCCGCGCGACTCCGGGCGCGTGGATCTCTGCCTGGCTCCAGGTGTACGAATTCGTGGGAACGGCGTTCTTTCTGGCGTGGGTCTGCCGGTACGTCCCTTCGGAGGCACGGTTCACGGTGTTGAGCCTCGCGGGTGCGCTCGTTGCCGGGTGGGCACAGGTGCGGCGGGAACCGCGCTGGCTCTGGTGGGGCGGGGGACTGACGCTGGCCGGGGTGTCCGCACTCGCGCTTCTCCCGCGGACGGACCAGGCGTCCCTCCTGCACACCGTGGGAGTCGCCGCCATCGCGGGCCAGCAGCGGTTCGCCCGCTGGTGGGCCAAACGGGAGCCTGCGGTCGTCGTGCCGTCGCGCTGGCAGGCGGGATGGATGATCGCGGCAACCCTTTGCGCCTGGGGCGTCGTCTCGGCGCGCATGACGCTTTCCTTTGAGGGAGCCTTTACCTTGGCGGCAGCCTGGTCAGTTTTCGCCGCGCTGGTTTTTTTGGCTGGCTTGACGCTCCGCGAAAAAGTCTACCGCTGGCTCGGTCTCGGGATTCTCGTTTTCACGATGGGTCGCATTGCGACGGTGGACATCTGGCAACTCGACAGCCTTGGTCGTGCGATCAGCGCACTGTGCCTCGGGACGGTCCTGCTCGGCATCGGCTATCTTTATAACCGGTTCCACGCCAGGTGGCACGATTTGTTCTAGTAAGAACTTCCAGTAAAATTAGGCGCAATCGTTCAGAATTGAATTCGCAATCATAAGAAAAAGATTGCAACTTTGGTAAAAATTTTCTTGCCATCATGCGGACTTCAGCCAAAATAGCCGCGTTTTACTAACCAGGTGGGGAACTCAAAATGAAATCTAAACTATTCGTTGGCACTACGTTTACTGTGCTTTGCGCCCTGGCTTTGCTGCCCGCCCACCAGGCGGTGGCCCAGAACCAGGATCGTAGCGCGTTTTACAACTACGCGAGCGCGTCGAACGGAGCGAAGGTCGTGGCCGTGTCGCACGCCGATAGTCTCGTCCGTGCGCAGTACCTGCTCGATGGCACCGAGGCGACCGCGCTCACCTTCGATCCGGCCGACCCGAACCCGACCGTCGTGATCGACCTCGGCACGCGCCGGGTCGTGAACCGTGTGGCCTGCGCCTTTGAGGCTCCGGCGGGCCAGTTGGACTTCTACCTGGTCGACAACGCGTACTCCAAGGATGACGCTCAGCCGCTGAACCTCAGCTACATCACCCCGCCCGGCGTGCAACCGGTGGCCAACGCGGAGACGCTCAACTACAGCGCCGACACGATCCTGGGCAACCACAAGCCGGTCGGCTCCGTGGCGACGACGGGTGAGAACGGTGTCAACCATGCCTCGGTCAACCTCACCGGTCAGCAGGGCCGGTTCCTCGTTGCGGCGTTCCACCGCGGCGCACGGCATCGCTCGGGCGACTTCAAGGACGCTGACTTCAAGGACACTGATTTCAAGGACTTCAAGGACAAGAACGTCGCCATCGCCGACAACCCAGTGAAGGTCGAGGGCATCAGTGCCTTCGGTGAGCCTCCCGGTTCGCAGTCGATCCCGCTCGTGCCGCCGCAAACCGCGGTCGCACGCCAGCCGGTCAGCCCGTAGTCTGTCGGTAAAATCGCCCACAGCGTTTCCGGTTGCTCGTAGAGTTTTCAGCCCCGGCAGGGGCGCAAGAGTTTAGCCCACGGCGTGGGCCGTGGGAAAGCCTGCGGCACCACAAAGCCCCGGCAGGGGCGCAGGAAAAGACGCGGGCCTTGTCGGACCACGCAGCGATGTTTTCTTACGCCCCTACCGGGGCTAGTTCAACCGGTGCTGGTTCCCCACGGCTCACGCCGTGGGCTAAACTCTTGCGCCCCTGCCGGGGCTGGGAGGACTCCACACACAAACGAAAAACGCTGCAGGTCAGTTTTTTTTAGCCGCGCCCGGTTTTTCATTCCAGGCGCAGGTCGTAGGCGAGTAGCGTCGCGTCCGACTTGGCCGCCGGCCGCTTTTCGTCGGGCCGGTGCGTGGATTCTGCGACCGCTACGGGGCGGAACTGCTGGCTGTTTTCTTCCAACCGGTAGCAAGCGACGATCTTCCCGGCGTCGGTCGTGGTGACCGTGAGTTCGAGCGGGAGGTGAGGCTTGATGCCGGGGTGCAGGGAGGGGTAGAGGGCCGTCCGGCGGTAACGCAAGCCGCAGAGATGTTCGTGGTCCTGTGACGCAGCGTGATCGTCCACGCTGACGTGCAGCGGTGAGAGACGCAGCTCCCGGCCGTTCGCAAAAACGCGGAAGCGCCCCGCGAACTCGGCGGACGCCGCAAACTCCAGCCGCTCGATGGAGGTGTCCACGAACCGGCTCGTCGTGCCGCCCTCGCTCGGCGTCTCGCTGAGCAGTGGCCATCCTTCGCAAGCCCGGCGCACGTCCAGCGTCGCGCCGTCTTTCAAGTCCGCCGCCAGCAACAGCGGGAAACGCCACCGCCAAATCGCGCGAAAGCCTTCCTCGGGAAAATCGAAGCCGTCCGCACGCAGGTCGGCCAGGACGGCGCGCAGGTCTTCCCACAAAGGCGTCGGCAGGAAGAACCGGTCGTGCAGCCGTGAGCCGTGCGGGCGGAGCGAACGCGGCGAGGGCTGCGTGAGCTTGTGCGCGGCCATCGCCTGCCAGAGTAGCGCGACGAGCGACATCCATTCGGCGTGCGGCAGCGACTCGATGGCGCGGAACTCGATCAGCCCGGACGTGCTCCCGGGCGGGCCGCCGACGTTCCAGAACTTGTCGAAACTGATCTCGTTGCGGTGCGTGTTGCCGGTGATGTCCGTGTGCAGGTGGCGCAGGGTCTCGCCGATGAGGTAGCGGTGATCCTCACCCGGCGGCAAAGCGGCCAGGTATTCATAGCCCAGGTCGAGGTCGTACAGGTCGCGGGCGGATTCATCCGGGCGGGGGGCCTGCGAGGAGGCGCCGACGTAGACGCCCGTGAAAAGGTAGGCCAACGACGGGTGCGCCTGGAAGTAGCGCAGCAGCGAAGCCACCCAGCCCGGCCGGGTGAAAAACGGGTTTTCGTCCAGCGAAGGCCCGCCGAAGAGGAGGTGGTTGCCGCCGCCGGTGCCGGCGTCGTTGCCCTGCGGGTTTTGCTTCCACGAACGCATGCCGACCGCGCGCCCTGTCTCCTCCAGGATGACCAGCCAGCGGTGGTAGTCCTGCCACGTCTCGCACGGCGGCACGTTGATTTCCAGCACGCCGGGATCGGCGGTGAGGCCGACGCGCGTCCAGCCCCTCGCCTCGTCGGAGGGCAGGTAACCTTCGAAGAAAACCTTCCCGACCCCGTGCCGGGCAAGCTGCGCGCTCAGGCGGTCGAGGAGGTCGCGGAAGGCGGGCTGGAGGAGCGGCGGCAGAAAGACGCGCTGGGTACCAGCGCGCAGTTCGACTGTCAAGGCGCGTCGGAGAGCTTCCGGCGGGAGCTGGTCCAGCGGCAGGCGCAGCCCGGCGGGACCTTCGGCGTTGAGGAGGAGGAGGTGCTTGCGGCGGGAGGGGAGCTTCCAGCGGTCGGTGATCCATTTCTCGCCGTCGTGGTCGAGCGGGAGGACGGCCACGAGGCTCTTGGAATCCTGCGGATCAACGGCGTCCGTCCAGGCGTCCGCGGTGAAACCGAGGTCCGCGGCGAGGTCCGCCAGGAGGGTCTGGAACGCCTTGCGCTCGTGCCGTTGGGAGGCTCCGGTCTTGCGCGGGGCGTCCGCGCGCCGGGCGATGGGCGAGCCGTCGCGGTTCGCGAGGAGGTTGACCACCCAGCGCGGGTTGACCTCGCCGGGGTAGCTTTTGCCGGGCGAAAAGACGGTGATTGCCCCCGGCAGAAAGCGGTCGATGATCTGTTCCGCCAAATCGTACGCATAACGTAGTTTCGTCGGACCGACCGCGACGAAGTTCCATTCCGTGCCCTCGGGGTTGTTCGGGACGAGGGTGGGTTCGCCCCCGAGGGTCATCCGGACGCCCTGCTGCCGGAAGCGTGCGCTGACCTTTTGCGCCAGCGGTTCGAGCGGAGAGGCGAAGAGGGCGGCGAGTTCGGAAGGATACGGAGCGGACATAGGTCAGGTACAGAGGTCGAACGGGATAGCACCCACTCTCACGGCGACGTGTCTTCTTCAACCTCGTCTCCCGGGGGCACCGTTGTTGCCACACCCGCCGTGGCGGCCTCGTGCGTGGAGGAAAGCGGCTTCGACTGCTCGGCCAGCGCGAGGATCAGGTCCGTCTTCGAGATGCTGCCGACCAGCGTGCGGTCCTCGAAATTGTCCATCACCGGCAGCCGCTCGCCGTCGTGGCGGGAAAACACGTTGAGCGCGTCCGTCAGCGACTCGTCGGGGCCGAGGATGGGAAATTGTTCCTGCACGATGTCTCGTGCGATGACGACGTGGGCCAACTCGGGATCATTGAGGTAGTTCTTCACGTCGTGCAGGGAAATCGCGCCCTTGAACCGGTGCCGGTTGCCGACGACATAGAGATAGTTGAAGCGATGGGTCAGGAAGTTTTCCGCGACCTCCGCGAAGGACGAAACCTCGCCCACCGTGACGGGATCGCGCTTCATCAGGTCGGCGACGCGCAGGGCGGCGAGTTGCTGGCGCATGAAGGCCGCCCCCTTGCGCTTGAGCGATTCGCTGTAGATGGAAGCGGGTTCGACGGCGGTCGCGACGTAGTGCGCGACCACGCAGGCGAGCATCAGTGGCAGGATGATGTCATAATCCAGCGTCATCTCAAAGAGCATGATGATGGCCATGATCGGCGCGTGCGTCGTGGCGGAGAGAAACGCGCCCATGCCGACCAGCGTGAAGACGCTCAAGACCGGCTGGGTGTGGCCCGGCCAGATCGCGTCGACGCCCTGACCGAAGAGGTAACCCAAACTCGCCCCGGCAAAGAGGGTGGGCGTGAACACACCGCCCACCGCCCCCGAGCCGAATGTCGCCGCCGTGGCCACGAGCTTGAGCGCCAGGATGAGCAGCACCGCCTTCCACAACAGCCCGCCGTGCAAGAGCTCGCCGACCACGCTGTAGCCGTTGCCGACGACCTCGGGGGACCGCATGGACAACGCGCCGACGATCAGTCCGCCCAGTGCCAGCCGCGCGTAGGTGGGCAGCGCCGTGGCGGCAAAGGCGCGTTCGCTCCAGCGCAGGCTGCGCAGGAACCACGGGGCGATCAATCCCAGGACCAACCCGAGCACGAGGTGGGGCAAAATTTCCCAGTTGGAAGCGATTTGCACGGCCATGTGAGGGATTTCGTAGAGTGGGTTGCTGCCGAGAAATTCCCGGACCGTCAGCGTGGCGACGACCGACGAGAACACCAGCGGTCCGAACGATTCCATCGCAAGGGTGCCCAGGACAATCTCGGCGACGAAGAGCGCGCCGCCGATGGGCGCGTTGTACGCGGAGGCGATGCCGCCGGCCGCCCCGCAGGCGACCAGCAAGCGCAGGCGCGAGGTCGTCATCCTGGCCCAGCGGCCGGTCAGCGAGGCGAGCACGGCGGCGAGCTGGACGAGCGGACCCTCACGACCGATGGAACCGCCCGAGGCGATGGTGAAAAGCGCCGAGGCGCACTTCACGAAGCCGGAGCGCGAGGAAAGCTGCCCGCTGCCGAGCACGATGGCTTCCATGTAGTCGGTGGAGCTTTTGCGGCGGTTGAGCCGCGCGCCGAGCAGAAGGATCAAACCGGCGCACGCCCCGCCAATGGCCGGAGTGAGGAGGCGCTGCCAATTTGGCAGCCTCTCGAAGGTCTCGACGTAGCCGAGATCATACCCGGTCAGCAGCGCATGGAGGAGGTCCGTCAGCTTGCGGTACGCGACCGACGATGCCCCGGCGAGAAACCCCACGATCCCGGCCCAGACGAGGGTGGTCTGGAGTTGGTTGTGACGAACGAACTCCGCCATCCAGATACGCACCTTGAGCAGCGGCAGGAGCCATTGTCCGGTGCGGCGGCCTTGGGGTGCATCCATGTGGCGGTGGCGGCGCGCCTACGCGGCGGCGCGGAGAGCGGCCACAAAATCGTCGGCGGTTGTGACGGCGAGGAGTTTCTGGCGCAACGTGTCGCTGCGGAGCAGCCGGGCCAGCGTGCCGACAAGAGCGAGGTATTGCGCGGCGCGGTCGGGCGGCGTGCCGATCACAAAAACGAAGTGCACCGGGTCCGGGCTTCCGGTGAACGGCACCCCGGCCGCGCTGCGCCCGACGGACACGACGATTTCGTTCACCAGCGTGGTCCGCGCGTGCGGGAAGGCGACGCCGCTGCCCAACGCCGTGGAACTAAGGCGTTCACGTTCGATGACCTCGTTCGCCAAGGCGGCGGTGTCGGTCACCCCGGGGTGGCCGGCGAGCGCGCCCGCCACCACGCGGATCGCCGCCACCTCGTCGTCCGCCCGCACGTCGAGCAAGACCCGGTCGGGCGAGAGCAGCGAGATGGGTGAACTGGACATGAAACGGCGAAACGGAAAACGGCCGCCTGAATGAAGCCCGCTTTCCCCGGTCCGGCAAGGCGGCGAAACGGATGGGATGATTTCTGATCAGGCCGCGCCAGCGTCCGATCGTCAACCGACGGGTTCTGACGGCTCGGAGAGTCGTCCCTACCCGTCGGTTTGGACGCCTGCGGCGGGCTTCCTCACAGCGCGCGCAGTTCAATGGAAGCGGTCATCTTCGACTCCACCGTCTCGTTCGAGAAATACCTCCCGCTGATCGGCGTGATCTCGGCGGTGGTGAGTCCCACGGCCGTCGCGATGAAGTCGTGGTTGCAATACACTCCGTTGGTCGCATCAAGACCCGTCCAACCCGCCCCGGGCAGGTAAACTTCCGTCCACATGTGCATCGACCCCTCGGCGCGACGGTCCTTGGCGTCCTGGCCGAACTCGCACAGGTAGCCGCTCACGAGTCGGGAGGCCAGGCCCAGTTCGCGCAGGATCGCGGCGAGCAGCACGGCGAAATCGCGGCAGGCTCCGTGGCCACGCCGCAAGGTCTCGACAGGCGCGTGCGCGGCCCCTTCGTCGCGGCGTTCGTAGCCGAGATTTTTGTGGAGTGCTTCGATCAGGTCGGACAACAGCGAAACCGTTGGGACCGGGTTGGTCGGCACGCCCCAGAAAGCCAGCGGGAGGAGCTTCGTGGCGAACTCGGTGCCAAAGTGTTCGGCGTCGGAGAATTTCAGATACGGGGCCAACCGCGCGGCATCCTCCGGGCTGTATTGAAACGGATGATTCGCCGCCGCGAAATCCAGAAGAAAGTCGAATGGGTTTTGCTCGTGGAGGTCGACTTCCATAGCGAAGTCGAAAAACAGTTCCGCTTCGTGGTTCGGGTAATAGCAACGTGCGAAGATGTTGTCGAACACGTCGCGTCGGGTTTGCACGCTGGCCTGCGCGTTGGTGGCGAGGTTAACCGACTGCACCAGCCTGCCCGGTTCCGTGCGCGCGAACAGCCGCACGAAATGCGGCGACAGGCTCACCGGGCGGTCGTACTCGTAGCGGGTGCGGTGGTCGATGCGGAGGCGCAGGGGCATGGGAAAAATTATGCTTGCTTGGTTTCGGCCGGAGCGGCGGGTGCCGCGCGCCGTCTGACGAACACCTTGACCTTCATCGTCTGCTTGCCCGTCCCCTTGAACGTGCCGCGCAACGGGGTCGCGTCGCGGAAGTCGCGTCCGTACGATACGGTGATGTGCCGCTCGCCGCACCATTGTTTGTTGGTGGGATCGAGTGCGACCCATTCCTTGCCGGGCACGAGCACTTCAACCCACGCGTGGGTTGCCACCGCGCCGACGAGCGTGCGCCCGGCGCGTCCGAGCGTGTTGGCGGCGGCGGCGCTCGGCGGCGCGACGGCCTCGATGTAGCCGCACACGTAGCGCGCGGGCAAGCCGGCCGTCCGCAGCACGCTGAGCATGATGTGGCTGAAATCTTGGCAAACGCCCTTGCGCTGCTGCCAGACCACCGACAGCGGCGTCGAATTCGTCGTCGAGCCGCTCGCGTATGCGAAGTGCTCGTACACGGCGAGATTCAACGCTTCGAGGGCCTCGCCCAGCGGGCGGTTGCCCGCGAGATGGCGTTTGGCCCATTGCAGGGCGTCCTTCGTTTTGGCGACGATCTCGGTCGGCTGGAGGTAGTCGTACACGTCGGCCACGGCGGAATGCAGGATCTGCCGCGCCTCGTCGATGCTCACTTCCAACGCCGCCGCCGGACGCTCCGGTGCGTGGGTGTGCACGTCCACCCGGCTCGTGATGACCAGCGAACGGTGCCGGTACGGCAGGCTGAAGAAATCGACCGCGTTGCCGAAATAGTCCATGTACCCGCTGAGCTTGACCGCGGGCTCGACGGTCAAGCGCCGGTTGCGAACCGTCTGGCTCGGCAGGTTGGGTGGCGTCAGCCGTGCCTCCAGGTATGCTTCGGCCACACCGTACTGGTAGCCGTAGTCGGTGATATGGGAGACCTCAAATTCCATGCGCGAATCCTCTCAGGAAAGGTTGCTGCGGGGCGGAAAGCTGCGCCTGGTGGTTGAGGAACACGTCTGCGATGACGTTGTGCAGGTCCATCGTGTCTCGCGAGAGGTCATTCAGGAGGGCGGCCAGTTCCTTGCCGCGACCGGTCGGCGAGGCGGCATCGCGCTCGGCCGGCGATTCCTGGGGCGCGGCGTCGGCTCCTTTTTCGCCCGCGAAACGCGCCGCGCTCTGGGCTTCCGGCACGACCGCCAGCATCGGCGGGGCGAAATCCTCCGGGTCCGCCTCCGGCGCGCGGTCAAAATGCGAGGTCCAGTCGATGCGCCGGAGGCGGTCGCAGAACGCTTCCACCGCCGCGAGCGGACGCTGGGTCGCCGCCGCGCTGGCCGCGTGGCGGTTGGTGGCGCGCAGGAGCGCCGCGCAGTTCGTCAACCCGTGCAGCACCGAGCGGGGCGCTTCGGGGTTCTGAAACAACAGCTTGAGCACCGGCAGCGGCTCCGCGCGCATCTGGTAGACGCGCCGATAGGCGTCGCGCGTGCCCAGCAGGCGCAGGAACGCCGACAGCTCGATCTCGGTCTGGTGGCCGCGCCGCGCCGGTTGGCCGGCCGGACCGGTGAACGCCTTGGAGCACGCCAGCGGCGCGTTGGCGGTGATAATCGCACGTTCGAGCTGCTGGCCGAGACGGCAGAACCGCCAGCCGTCGTCGTCCATCATGCTGGTTTCCGCCAGGCCGTAGAACTGCGCGATGGCGAGGGTGGTCAGTTCGCCGAGCCGGCGCGTCACCCGGGTGCAGACGCCAACGGGGGCGTCCTCCTGGAACCGCTGGTTGGCGAACGTCGACCGCAGGCGGCTCAGCGCCGTCCACGCTTCGGGGCTGAGCGCGTCCTGGATGGTGCTGGCGTTGTTCATGGCACGGCGCAGCACGTTGATGAGCGCGCCGGGTTCGTCCTTCTGGAGCACGAGCCGGTAGCGGTCGCACGGCGTCGCGATGGAGCGCCGGCCGCTGCCTTCGAGGTGCGGCAGGAGGCGGTTCCACATCGGCCGGTAGAGCTTGCGCTCCGTGGCGTTGAGTTCTTCGAGTTCGAGGGTCTCGATGACCTGCACGAGGTATGCGAGGTTATTGGCGCGCTCCAGGTAGCGGCCCATCCAGTAAAACACCTCTGCCACGCGGCTGGTGACCCGGCGGGGCGGGATGAACATTTCTCTTCCCCGCCGCGACCGCGACTGGAGGGTGATCGGCTCCGCGTCGGCGCTGAGCACCCAGGTGTCCTTGCTCCCGCCGCCGAGTCCGGCGGCCGTGTAGAGGCTGCCCTCCGGAGCGACGCGCGTCAACGCGCCCGGGAAAACCTCGATGTCGTGGCGCTTGTGCAGGGCAAAGACGAGGTGGTCCTGGCGGCGTTCGACCGGGCGGCCGTCCTCGAAGCAGAGCGTCTGCGCCCCCTGTGCGATGGGTTGAGCGACGAAGAGGTGCGGCGCTTTGCGAATCTCGGCGCGCAACGCCGCTTCCTCCGCCGCCGTGGGCACGACCCCGCGCGGGTTGCCGAGGATCCGGTCGCCCACGCGCGGCAGGAGGCGGTAGGCGGCGAGGTTGCTGAGGACGAGTTCGCACTGGTCACGATCCCCGCACCAGTAGGTCGGCAGCGTTGGCAGGACCGGAGCTTCCCCGAGATAAAAACGGATGATGCGCGGCGCGAAGGCAAGCAGGGCGCGGTCGTCGGCGAGCTGGCTGCCGAGGGCGTTGACGAGCGAGACGGTTTTCTTGCGGATGCAGTGGACCAGGCCCGGCACCCCCAGCAGGGAGGCGCGGTCGAGCACCAAGGGGTCGAGCCACTGGTCGGCGATGCGATTGTAGATGACGTGGACGCGCTCCAGGCCGCCGATGGTTTTCAGGTAGACATGGTCGTCGAGCACGAGCAGGTCGCCGCCCTGGACGAGCGGCACGCCCATGCGTCGGGCCATGAAGCTGTGCTCGGTGTAGAAGGCGTTGCCCGGCCCCGGCGAAAGCATCACGATCAGCGGCTCGCCGAAGGAAATGTCCGCCGTTTCCCGCAGGGCTTCGAGCAGCGAGGTCGGCGTTTCGGCGATGGAAGCCACGGAAAGGTCCGAGAATGTTTCCGGCGCGACGCGGGCGAGGAGCCGCCGGTTTTGCACCATGTAGGAGATGCCGGGGGCCTGGCCGAAGTGTTGGCTGCTGATCTGGATTTTGCCCGCCTCATCCCGCTTCAGGCAGACCGCGCCGAGGTGCAGGTAGCGTCCGCGCGGGGTTTCCAGGTGGACGGCGGGACGTTGAAAGAGCGGGCTGCCGAACACCGGCGGAATCGGGAGCACGCCGTGGCGCAGAATCTCCTGGCGGCCGTAGATGTCGCGCAGGAACGACTCGAACGCCCGCATCCGCTGCCGCAGTCCTTGGGTGACATGCGCCCATTCCTCGCCGCTGAACACGTGGGGCAGCACGTCGCACGTCCAGGGTTTACGCCGGGCGGCGTGGTTCTTGGAGAGATCGAAAGTGATGCCCAGCTCGCGCATGGCCGCTTCCATGCGCTGGTCGACCCGCTGTAGTTCATTGCGCGGCAGCCGGTTAATGCGATCCAGCAGCGGAGCGTACGCCGGGCGCGGCTGGCCGTGCTCGTCGAGCACCTCCGACCACGCGGGAGGCGGCGGGGGAGCCGCAGGCTGCCCCTGACCGCCCTGCTCGCCGCCGGCGGCTGCCTTCTCCGGTTTGACCTTCACTTGGCGCTCACCTTTCCTGTGCGGTTCGCCGAAATCAAGAGCGAAGGACCTATCGAGGTGCCGTCACGTGAAAAGTTGCAAAACGCGTTTGACAGCGCCGCACGCTCCCTCTAGTTTTCCTCCCTCCGCTCTCCTCGCGGGACTACTCTCATGAAGACGTTTTCTGCCAAAGCCAACGAAGTCGACCGCAAGTGGTGGCTCATCGACGCGGCTGACCAGCCGTTGGGTCGGGTTGCCGCCAAAGCTGCCGTTCTGTTGCGCGGCAAGCACAAGGCCATCTTCACCCCGCACGTGGACACGGGCGATTTCGTGATCGTCATTAACGCGGAGAAAGTCGCCCTCCTTGGCAAGAAGGAGACGGACAAGGTATACACGAGTTTTTCCGGCTACGTCGGCGGGCACAAGTCCGAGACCGTCAAGCAGCGCCGGGGCCGTCATCCCGAGAAGCTGGTCGAACTGGCCGTGCGCGGCATGATCCCGCATAACCGCCTCGGCCGCTCGGCTTACACGAAGCTGAAAGTGTACACGGGCACTGAGCATCCGCATTCCGCCCAGCAGCCGAACGCAACCACGATCTGATTTCCCCTTCCATGCCTCAAGACAACGCATTCGTCGCCACCGGCCGCCGCAAGACCTCTGTTGCCCGCGTCCGCATGACGGCCGGCACCGGCCAGATCAAGATCAACGGCCGTTCTTTCGAGGAATATTTCCCGACGCGCCCGCTCCAGACCACGGTGCTCAAGCCCTTGGAGGTCGTCAATGCGACCAAAACCTACGACGTGTCCGTCAACGCCAGCGGTGGCGGCATCAACGGTCAGGCCGGTGCGGTGCGGCTCGCGGTCTCCCGCGCGTTGATCCAAGCGGACGAGACGTTACGTCCCAGCTTGAAGGTCGAAGGATTGCTCACGCGTGACCCGCGCATGAAGGAACGTAAGAAGAGCGGCCAGCCCGGTGCGCGCAAGCGGTTCCAGTTCTCCAAGCGTTGATTCGCGGCGTCCGCACGGATGCTTTTGCAAGGCGCGACGGTTTACCCGTCGCGCTTTTTTAACAGCTTGTAGCCGGGCACGGCGTTTGGAGAAACAATTCAGCGCTGCTACGAAAGAACCAGCACGGATCCGAGAGGATCGGCGTCGAGGGCGTGAATATCCTGCTCGTGAGCAGCAATGAGCTGAACAACTTGCTGTCGCGTGCAATTCCCTATTCGGAGCCAAACTAACTTTGGAGGATGGCCGTAGAGCAGACCGCGTTGTTGGAAGTCAGAATCCCTTGGAGACAACGGTAAAACCAGCAAGGCGTGCATGTTCCCAAACATCGTCGTCGGTCTTTCCGAGCAGGCCACAATCGCGAATGTGAGCACTGCCGGGAAAAAGGGTTGCCAGCAAGCGAGGAAGCTTCGGAGAAAGATTCTCGTCAAAGAGCAGCTTCATGCGGGACGACGTTCAGGCGGCGGTCGCGGTCCGCGGCGAATGCAAAGCACGCCTGGATGTCATCCGTGGTGAGGTCAGGGAAATCGTCAAGCACCTCGGTCACCGTCATGCCGCCGCCCAGGTAGTCAAAAACATCGGCCACGGTGATGCGCGTGCCTCGGATGCAGGGCTTGCCGCTGCGGATGCGGGGATCAATGGTAATTCGTTCCCGGTAGTTCATCACTTGGTAATCGTGGTTTCTTGACGAACCTTTGTCTGGCCGGGTTCGTTAGCCGAGTTGTGCGGCTAGTTCCTAAACTGCTCGAAAATCACGTTCGCCTCGTCGAGCGTCTCTTTGCTGCCGATGTCGAACCAAGTGCCCTTCACCGGGTAGGTGTAGACACCCATCCGAGGGTACAACCACTGGATGAAGCGGCCCGGCTGGTCCGGATTGTTGCCTTCTTCGATGTACGTGTTGAACAGCGGCACCGTCGTTTTGGCGAAGTAATAGAGCGCGATGCCCGTGATCGTCCCGGTCGGTTGCGCCGGTTTTTCCTCGAACGCCGTGATCTTGCCGTCCGGGTCGAGCGTCAGGTTGTTGTACTTCTTGATCGCTTCCAGGCTGCCCACGTCGTAGGTCGCCAGCACGGCGTCGCGGCCTTGCACGTGCTCGGCGAAATCCGACAGCGGCTCGCTGAAAAGATTGTCGCCCGCGACCACGAGCAGGTCGTCGTTTTCGAGGTGCTCCTGGTTGACGACGAGGCGAATGTCGCCGATCGCCCCGAGCTTGTCGGTGTCGTTGGTGGACTGGTCGTTGACGATCTTGAAGCGCATCTTCGGTGCGCGCGTGTTGTACTCGTCGGCCCACGCCTGGAAGTCGGCGGCGAACTTGTTGTTGGTGACGATGTAGACCGTGCCGATGCCGTGGATGGGCGCGAGGTTGTCGAGCACCCACTCGACCATCGGCTTGCCCGCCACGTCGAGCAGCGGCTTGGCTTTGTTGAGGGTGAGCGGATACAAGCGCGTGGCGTAGCCGGCGGCGAGGATGAGGATGTTCATTGGTGGTTTTAGAAATGACTGCCTTCGGGAAGTTCGACGTAGTCCAAGTCGACGCCGTACGTCTCACGCAGCCCCAGGAGCGCGAGAAAAGCAACCGGGAATAAGAGCATCCCGGTGATGGCAGCGGCGTGCAGGGGCGTCTGCGAGCCCTTCAGGGCGACGTAAACCCAACTCATCGGGATCAGCGAACCGCGCACGAAGTTCGGCACGGTCGTAGCCACGGTGGCGCGCAGGTTGGTGCCGAACTGCTCGGCCGCGATGGTGGCGAACACCGCCCAGTATCCCAGACCGACGCCCATCCCGAAGATGATGGCGTAAAAGGCGGCGGCGCTGCGCCCATAAGCCAGGAAGTACATCGTGAGAAAGATCACGCTGGCCACCAGGCCGAACACCACCACCAGCTTGCGGGAACGGAGCACCTGGCTCAGCGTTCCCGTCAGGAAGTCGCCCACGGTCAGACCCAGGTAGGTCCACAGCACACCGTCGCCCGCCGTCACCGTGCCCTGGATGTTGAGTTCGGTTGCGAACTCCGGACAATAAGCCACCACGATGCCGACGCCGTACCAGAGCGGTAGGCCGATCAGGATGCAGCACAGATAGCGGCGGAACCGGCTGAAGTTGGTGAAAAGGCTCAGGAAATCGCCGCGCCGGACCTCGTCATATTCCTGCGCGCGCTGGAACATGCCCGATTCGGCGACGCCGATCCGCAGGGTCAGCAACGCGAAACCCAGGCACCCGCCGACCATGTAGGCCACGCGCCAGTCGAGGTGCTTGGCGACCAGGCTCCCCGCGACCGCGCCGAACACCCCGACCGTGGCGATGATCATGGTGCCGTAGCCGCGCAGGTCGCGGGGAAGGATTTCGGAGACCAGCGCGACGCTGCCGCCGAGTTCTCCCGCGAGGCCGATGCCGGCCAGCAAGCGCCAGAAGGCGTACGCCGCGAACGAGTGGACGAAGGCGTTGGCGAGCGTGGCCGCCGAGTACAGCGCGATGGAGCCGAAGAGCAGCAGCCGGCGGCCTTTTTTGTCCCCGAGGATGCCCCAAAGGATGCCGCCGAGGAGCATGCCGGCCATCTGCCAGTTGAGCAACAGCGGACCCACGCCGCCGGGCGACAGGCCGAGCGATTGCAGGCTCGGGACGCGCACGATGTTGAAGAGCAGCAGGTCGTAGATGTCCACGAAGTACCCCAGCGCGCCGACGAGCACGGCAGGCTGGAGGAGCAGGCGGACCTTGGACGGAGCGGCGTTCACGGGGAAAGCGGCAGATTAAAAAAGCCTTGGCAAAATGTACAGCGCCGACCGTGCCCGTTTGAGCGGTGGCGCAAAGCGGGTAGATTGCCGGTGTAATGTCCACGAACCGCCCCAAAGTCATCACCCTTGGCCATTCGCCCGACCCGGACGACGCCTTCATGTTCTACGCGCTCGCGGCGCACAAGATCGACACCCGCGGCTACGAGTTCGAGCACACGCTCCAGGACATTGAAACGCTCAATCAGCGCGCGATGCGCGGGGAGCTGCACCTGTCGGCCATCTCTTTCGGCGCGGCTGCCTACGTGCTCGACAAGTATTGCCTGCTGCCCAACGGCGCGAGCATGGGCGACGGCTACGGCCCCATGGTCATCGCGGATGCCAAGCGCGGCGACATTCCCCAGGCGGTGCGCGAGGGCGATCAAGCGGCGGTCATCGAGTGGTTAAAGCCCCGCAAGATCGCGGTGCCCGGCTTGAAGACGAGCGCGTTTTTGTCGTTGCGCCTCTACATGGCGGACTTCGAATACATCGAGGTACCGTTCGACGAGATCTTTGACGCGGTCCAGACCGGCAAGGCGGACGCCGGGCTGATCATCCACGAAGGCCAGCTCACGTACGCGCGGGATGGATTCACCAAGATCGTTGACCTCGGCGAGTGGTGGAAGAACAAAACCGGCCTGCCGCTGCCCTTGGGCGGGAACATCGTGCGCAAGGACCTGGACCCGGAGGTGCGGCGAGATATCTCCCAGATCATGCGCGAGAGCATCGACTACGGCCTCGCGCACCGCGCGGATGCCGTGGCGCATTCCATGCCGCTGGCGCGCGGTCTTGACGTGCCTCTGGCCGACCGGTTCATCGGCATGTACGTCAACGACTACACGCGCGACTACGGCGACATTGGCCGCCGGGCGATCCATGAGTTCCTTGGCGCGGCGAGCGAGCACGGGTTCATCCCCGCGCCGGTGGAATTGGAGTTCGTGGAGTAAAATCTGTCCGTGAGCTTCTTTCGGTAGCCCCGGCAGGGGCGTAAGATTTTAGCCCACGGCGTGAGCCATGGGCTCGTCAGGTCAAGGGTTGCAGCCCCGGCAGGGGCGTAAGAGTAGACGGTCGCTCAGTCCCGTAGGTAGACTGCTTTTCTTACGCCCCTGCCGGGGCTTTTTACATGAGGGGCCTTAACCCACGGCTTACGCCATGGGCTAAAATCTTACGCCCCTGCCGGGGCTGGAACGAAGGCGGACTGCCCGGAAGAAGCACGGTAGTCGACGCGTCTCAGAAATGCACCGCCACGCCGCCGAAGATCCCACGCTCCAGCGCCGGGTATCCGTACACCTCGAAGTACGTGGTGTTGGTGAGGTTCTCCACCCGCCCGTAGAGGTGCAGGTGGTCGTTAATCCCGTAGTCAGCCGTGAGCCGGATGACCGTGTAACCTCCGAGGTCGAAATTCTGCGCGTTGCCCAGCGCGTTGAACGTCACGTCCTCGCGCCCGTTGGCGACTTTGGCTTCCGCGCTGGTCGTCAGGTGCTTCAACGGTCCGGGCCAGCGGTACGCCACCCGGAAGAACGCCCCGTTGCGCGGACGCCGGGGCAGGCGCGCGCCGGGTGCCAGGTTGCCGTACGTGCCGCTGGAGGTGTTGACCGCGTCCAGGTAGGTGTAGGTCGCGCGGAGTTGCAGGCCGTCGACTGGCTCCCACTCGGCGAAGATCTCCGCGCCTTCGGTGCGGGCGCTGCCGAGGTTGAGCGTGGCGAAGGTCACGCTGTTGAAGCCGATGACGTTCGACAGGTCGTTGTGGAAATAGTTCGCGCCGAACCGCAGGCGGTTCCGGAACAAACCCTGCTCAAAGCCTGCGTCGTAGCCAAAGGTGCGCGCGGGATCAAGCCCGGCCGGGTTGGACGAGAAGATGCGGTCCTGCGGGTCGGGCGGGCTGAACCCGCTGGCCACGCTGGAACGGATCGTCGTGCCGGTCTGCGCGATGAGGTAGGAACCCGCGACGCGGTAAGTGCCCACGTCACCGAACAGGTTGAAGTGGTCGTACCGGCCCCCGGCGACGAAGAGGAGGTTCTTGATCGGGGTCAGCGAGATTTGCCCGAAGACGGCTTCGTTCGACGTGAAGTCCTTGATGTACGTTGCCTCCGGGCCGAAATCCTGCGAGATGAACGGACGCCGCTGGTTGACCAGGACGTTTTCGTAGAACACGCCGGTGGTCAGCGTCAGCCAGCGGGTGAAGGCCACGTCGTTCTGGTAGTCCAACTGGTAGCGATAAAAAGTGCCGCGCGTCGGCCCGGTGAACGGGTCGGCGTCGTTGGGGTTGTTCACCTGCCGCTCCTTGTCGTATTCGAGGACGAGGTGATGGTGCCACCACCGGGTCAGTTGCCAGTCGAGGTTAGGGGCGTAGAGCTGGCGTTCGGTCAGGAGATTGTCGAGCGGGGCGGGGGCGAAGATCGTGTCGGGACTCGACGCGTCGGAGTACGAATAGAGGACGAGCACACCGAGCCGAGGCGCCGAACCGCCGAAGGTGTCGAGCGTCAGCGCACGGGGCGCGAAGCCGACGTTCGCGACGACGGCGGTGTTGCGGTACTCGTTGTTGGGCCGTTCGTTGTCGGTGTCGAGCCGGCTGAAGCCCAGCGAGTAGTCGAAGACTCCAGGACCGTTGGAAACGACGTTTTTCCCATCCTTGCCATCGCTCGGAGCCGCCGGGATCGGCAGGCCGACCGCTCCCGCCACGGCCAGACGCTCGCGGAAGGTCCCGAAATTGCCGCCTTCCGAAGAGGTATCGAAGGAGAAAGGATGTGCGGGGTCGAGGTCGTCACCCCGCCGGGTGAAAAGTTGGATCGTGCCCGCCGCCGCACGGGGACCGTAGAGCGTGCTCTGCGGGCCGCGTTCGATCTCGATGCGCCCGATGTTGTCGCCCGTGAGGTCGGAGAAATCGAACGCGCCCCCCAACCCCTGGTTGACCGGGATGCCGTCGATGAGCACCTGGGTTTGGTCGCTGTTCAAGCCGCGGGTGAAAACGCTCGTGATCTGCCCCGGTGCGCCGGACTGGGAAACCGAGATGCCCGGCACTTCGCGCAGTGCGTCCGCCACACGGTCGGTCTGTCGTTGTGCGAGATCCTCGGCGGTGATGACCGTCAGAGCGGCGGGGGACTGGTCTTCCGCAACCGGGGTGCGGGTGGCGGTGATGACCAACCGGTCCGGGTCGCTCTGGGCCGAGCCGGACGGTTGGTCGGTCGCCGCTCCGGGCGGGACGGAGGAAGGGGCTTGCGCGTGGATCGGCAGCGGCGCGCCGAGCACGGGCAGCAGCAGCGCGGTGGCGAAGTGGACGGCGGTACGGACGCAGGACGGGCCTGCGAGGCGGGTTTTCATGGGTCGAAAGTCTCTGACGAACGCGAGAGAACACCCGCACCGGCCGCGCCACCGGCCCTGCCGTCACGATCCCCGAGGGAAACGACGGCAAGCGACGGTCGGCCTCCGTCCGTTTTCACCCTGCCTCGCGGGCGGAATTGATTTGCGGGAACGTCCAGGGCCGGGGATGAACTCGTCACCTTCCGGCCGCGGGCAATTTCTCTGTGCGGTCGTTTCTAGTCTGCAAAGGACAAGGCCCCGTTGTAGTCCGCGGGCGGTGTGAATGCAAAGGCATTTGTGGCCGTCCGGATGCGGACGCCCGTTACAGCGAGCGGCCCACGCGAACGTGACGCGGTCCGGCCTTCTGCCGGGAAGCTGCACGAGAGCAGTTGACGCGTCGTTTCTTTCAACCGATGGCTTCCTTGATGATGTCGGCATCCACGCTCGTGATCGGCCTCTCCGCCGCCGTGTCGGCGGCGCTGCTCGGGCGGGGAGCGTACGTGCTTTGGAGGTCGCTTTCAGGCAGGCGGGCGCGCGGTGTTCCGGACCTCACGGAAGACGAGCGGAGCGAATGGCAAGCGATGCGTCGTGCGCACACGCTCCTGCAAGTACAGTTGCGCCAGACGCAAGCCCGCGCCGCCGAGACGGAACACGAACTCGTCGCGCTGGCTTATTCGGTTTCCCACGATCTCCGTGCGCCGTTGCGCGGGATCGACGGCTTCTCGCAGGCTCTGATCGAGGATTACGGCCAACGACTTGACGCGACGGCACAGGATTACCTGCGCCGCGTGCGCGCGAACGCCTTGCACTTGGGCGCGCTGCTCGACGACCTGCTCTCGCTGTCGCGTCTGGCGCGGGCTTCGTTTCGCGTGGAGCCGTTGGACGTGAGCGCGCTGGCGCACGAGATCGCGCGCGACCTGACGGCGAGCGAACCCCTCCGGCCGGTGAGTTGGGAGATCCCGGCCAACGTGGTCGCGGTCGCTGACCGCGCGTTGCTCGCGGAAGCCCTGCGGCAGTTGTTCGCCAACGCGTGGAAGTTCACGGCACCGCGTGACCAGGCGCAGATTTCGCTCTGCGTGCTGCCGCCGGACCCGGGGCACCCGGCGGGTGCGGTGTACCAGGTGCGCGACAACGGGGTGGGTTTCGACATGCAATACGCCGGCCGGCTTTTCGGAGCGTTCCAACGGATGCACACCGCCGAGGAGTTCCCGGCCGGCCGCGGCATCGGCTTGGCCATGGTGCAGAGGATCGTGCACCGGCACGGCGGCGTGGTGTGGGCCGAGGCGTCGCCGGAACACGGAGCACGGTTTTCCTTCACGCTCGAAGGTGTCTTCACCCAGGCCGAAGCGGATGGATTCCGACTTAGAGATGCGGTGGGGCCGGTATCGGCGAGAACTGGCGTGGAGGATGCCGCTCTTCCCAAGACGACCACCGTATGAGCGCCGCCACCGATCCCGCTCCCGTGAGCCTGTCGGGAAGATTCATCCTGCTGGTGGAGGATCGTTCCGACGACGAGGCGCTGACGTTGCGCGCACGCTCACGCAACGGCATCCGCCGTGAGCACGCTCACTCCATGATCTCCCGCGCGTAGACGTTCAGCGTGCCGTCCGGCGTCGCCAGGATGCGGGTGATCAGGAACGGGCGTTGCTCGTCCCGGTTGATCTCGCTGCCCTGCGCTGGCAGGGGACGGTCGGCAGGATATTCCACGATGATGCGGACGTTGTTCTCGGCGTTGGAGCGCAGGACCGCGTTTTTGATGCCGAGGTTCTTGTTTTCGCCCACGGCCCGCACGGTGAACTCTCCCCCGAGGTAGACGGTCGCCCCGTTGAGTCCGCCGCGCTCGTGGAACGCGGTCAACTCACCCGTCCGCAGGTGCTCGCCGCCGGGTTCCTGGCCGGGCGCATAGGTCCGCCAATTCTTGGTTTTGTCCACCACGGCGGTGGGGCTGGGCGCGCCGGCCGGCGGACTGCCCGCGGACGGTGCCTGGAGGAAGGGTTGGAGGGAAACTCCGCCGTCCGCCGTCGCTTTGACCGCCAACGCCGGGGTGGGAGCGATGGCGACCGCCTTAGGCACGGGTGTGTCGTTCTTCGCCACGAGCACGGGGGTGGGCGACGCACCCGCTACGGGTTTCTTGCCCGCCGGGATTGCTTTCGAGGGAGATGGGCTCGCCTGCGCCACCAGGACGGTTGGAGCAGGGGTGGCGGTCGGAACAGGCGCAGGCGTCGGGTCCACGCCCTTCAGCACCGTTTCGGGCTTCTTTTCCGCGTCCCGGTAACTGGCCAGCGGACCGAACCCAGTGTGCGTACGGAAGTTGACGTAAGCCTCGTCTGCCTGCGTGTAGCGCGCACCCTGGATCAGCGGCCAACCGGTGGCGACGTTGAGTTCGGTAGGTGGTTCGAGGCTGAAGCCGCCGTCCGGACCCTTGAGGACGTACGAACCATAGTTCAGCGGCACGACGGTGAGTTGCAGGCGGCCGCTGTCGAGCTTGGTGGCATGGAGCACGGCACTCAGTTCGTAGGTGCGCCGCAGTTCGATGTCCATGCCGGTCTGAAGGTTGCGCTTGATGATGGGCGCGACCTTCGCGGGAGCGCAGTAAAGATGCTCGATGAGCAGCTTCGGGTAATCGGCCGCCACCGCCAGAGTGACGACGCCGGAGGTCACGAAGTCCTTCGGACCCAGTTCGTACGAGTCGAGGATGGTGAAGCGACCGGTGACGTAGGGAACCTGTTCGTTGGCCGCCGCGTAGTTGCGCAGGTAGCTGCGTTCGAGTTCCGCGTTGAGCTTGCGCAGGGCCGACGGCGACAGCGAGTTAAACTTGTTGTAAATCTTCTCCGGCCCCAGGAACTCGCCCTTCGGCGGCTCCTGCACCTTGAAGCGCGCCGGCAGGTCGATCTTTTTGATTTTGCGCAGAATTTTGTAGCTCAGCGGAATTTCGGGCCGGCTAAACACGAGATAGCTGCCGATCCAGCACGCCATGCTGAAGCCCGTGAGCAGCAGCAGGAGCACCGTCCACAGGAACAGGTGGCTGTTCTGCTTCGGCGCGTCGTACTCGACGGGCGTGCGCAGAAAATCTTCGGTGATGGGTGGGGGCGGCTTCATCGGGCCGTCTGCGCGCGTGTCCGGTCAGGCGGTTTGCGCAGCCGCGTTCTGTTCCGGCTCGAACGACGTGCCGCAGCCGCAGGTGCGCCGGGCGTTCGGGTTCTGGATGCGGAATCCGGTGCCGGTCAGATCGTCGCAGTAGTCGACCGTCGCGCCGCGCAGGAAACCGAGGCTCTCGCCATCGACGAGCACGCGCACGCCGTCGCGTTCGACGATCTCGTCGCCGGCTTTGGGCTCGTCGAAGCTCATGCCGTACTGGAGTCCCGAGCAGCCTCCTTTGTCGATGAAGATGCGCAGGCCGGCTCCGGCGGATACGTCGGCGTGGTCGGCGAGGAGGGTGCGGAGGTGTTTGACGGCGTTGTCTGTAATCGTCATCATGGTACGGAGCGTGTTTTCCGGTAAGTTTAGCACGGGCTGAAGTCAAAACCAAACGCCCCGCCCCGTTTCCGTCCATCCATGAGCCGCGTTGCGCTGTTATCGGAGATTGTCGCCAGCCAGGTGGCGGCGGGCGAGGTGGTCGAGCGGCCGGCGTCGGTCGTCAAGGAACTCGTGGAAAACAGCCTCGACGCCCACGCGACGGCGGTGGAAGTGGTCATCCAACGCGGCGGGATTGCGCTGGTGCGGGTGTCCGACGATGGCCACGGCATGGACCGCGACGACGCGCTCCTGTGCCTGGAACGCCACGCCACCAGCAAGCTGCGCACCGGCGCGGACCTCGCCGCCATCGCCACGCTGGGGTTTCGTGGTGAGGCGATCCCCAGCATCGCCAGCGTGTCACGCTTCCGGCTGGCCACGCGCGAGGCGGGGGCACTCGTGGGCACGGAGATCATCGTGCTGGGAGGCCGGGTCGAGAAGGTGCGGGACTGCGGCGACGCGCCGGGCACGAGCGTGGAGGCGCGTTCGTTGTTCTTCAACCTGCCCGCCCGGCGAAAATTTCTCCGCAGTGAATCCACGGAGGCCGCGCATGTCGAGTCGCAGCTTCACCTCCTCGCACTGGCCCATCCGGCGGTCCGGTTCACCTACGTGCGCGACGAGCGGACCGTGTTCCAGCTTCCCGGCGTGCGGCGTTTGCTCGACCGCATCCGCGACCTTGCCGGGGAGGAAGCCGCCGCCGAGTTGACGCCCATCGACGCCCCCAAGCAGGTGCCGCCGGGCGGACTCAAGATCACCGGGTTCATCGGCAAGGCCGGGGTGAGCCGCGCGACGCGAGCCAGCCTGCGGGTGTTCATCAACGGCCGGGCGGTGGAAAACGCCGTGGTCGGCGGCGCGTTGCGCGAGGGCTACCACACGGCGTTGATGAAAGGGCGCTACCCGGTGGTCTACCTGTTTCTCGACCTGGACCCGGCGGCGGTCGACGTGAACGTCCATCCCGCCAAGCGCGAGGTGCGCTTCCGCGAACCGGGTGCGGTCCGCGAAGCGCTCGTCGCGGCGGTGCGCCGGACCCTGGAAGCTGGCCGGGCGGACTGGACGCGGACCTTTCACCAGCCGCCCCTCCCGGAGCCGATCTCGCCGCCCGTGGAAGCCGTCGCGCCGGCGACGGTCGTGGCCGACCACGTCAACCCTCCGCCGCCGGCGACTCCGCAGATTAACCCGCCGGAGGAATTGTTCCCGATGGCCGCCGCGCCTGCGCGAGGGTTCTCCACCCTGGCGACGAACCCGGCTCCCGTCGAACCGGCGAAGCGCGAAGAGGTGCCCCGGCCAGTGGGTAAGGCCGGGCAGTTCAACGTGCTCGGGGTGCTCGGACGGCTGTACGTCCTCATGGAAAACAAGGATGGCCTCGTGCTGGTGGATCAGCACGCCGCGCACGAGCGGATTTTGTTCGAGGAATTGCGCCGGCGTCTGGAGGCCAACGACACGCTGAGCCAGCAGCTCCTGTTTCCGCTCACCTTGCAGATGAACCCGAAGGAAGCCGACTGGTTGCGGCGGCACCTCGAACCGCTCCAGCGCATGGGCATCGGACTGGAGGAATTTGGCGCGGGGTCGTTCAAACTCGACAGCCTGCCGCTGTTCCTTCAAGTGGCGGAACCGCTGGGGCTGCTGCGCGAGATCATCGACGCGCTCCAGGCCGCCGGTTCGGGGACCTCGAAGCTGCGGCTCGGCGAAGAAATGATCGCCAAGACCGTCTGCCGCCACGCCGTCAAGGCCAACGACCACCTGCGCGAGCGCGAGCTGGTCCGTCTGCTCGACGATCTGCTCGCGTGCGAACTGCCGTACTGCTGCCCGCACGGCCGGCCGACGATGATCCAGATGTCCTACGTGGAACTGGAGCGGAAATTCGGCCGACGGACCTGAGAGAACGTCGCGGGACGACGCCTGCGGCGGGCCTGCTTCTCACACGATTTGAGCGAAGATCGCGTCCACCGCGCGGGCGAAGCTTTCCTCCGGCGCACCGGCCGGACTGACCAGCTTCGCCGCGTCCTTAGCCTGCGGCTTGCCGTTGTTCATCGCCACGCCAAGCCCGGCCCACCGCAACATCGGCGCGTCGTTTTCCCCGTCGCCGAAGGCCACCGTGGTCCCTTGCACAACCCCGTAGAAATCGGCCGCGAAGGCAAGCGCCCGTGCCTTGTCCGCGCCCGTCGCGCTGAACTCTAGGTTCTCCGCGTCGGTGGAGAGCACTTCCAACCGGCCTTGGTATTCCTGCTCCAACTTGGGGCGGCTGGCCTGCAACGCGGAGGGTTCGCCGTACCAGACGATTTTCAGCGCCGCCTCGCCGTGGAGGTCGTGCAGGCTGCCCGGATAACGTTCCGCCTGCTCGCCGACCCGCGATTCGTACAGATCGGTCCAGTGGTTGGTCTCGGTGACGTAAAGGTGGTTGCGGTGATAATAGATCACCGTGTAGCCGGCAGCTTCTCCCCCAGCGACGAGGCCGTCCGCCAGTTCGGCCGGAATCACCACTTCGTGGAGGATCCGGTCGGTTTGCGGGTCCTTGACCATCGCGCCGGCGCAGGAAATCAGGAGGCCGTCGAGGCCGAGCTGGCGCTGGAAGCGCAGGCTGTTCTGGTGCCGCCGGCCAGAGGCCAGGATGAAGCGCGCGCCGGTCGCTTGCAGCCTGCGCACTGCCGTGACGTTCGCCGCGCTGATCTCCTTGTGCGGGCCGAGCAAGGTGCCGTCGAGATCGCTGACGGCGAGTTGATAAGGAAACGCGGGGGCATCCATCGTGCCGGCTCCATACCATGCTTCGGCGGCGAAATCCCTTGGCAATGGTTCGGCTTCGGGCCAACGTGCCTGCCCGACCGTCGCCATCCGCGACGGCATTTTCTTTCCCCTCTTTGTACCGATGGATCATTTGTCTCGCCCGGAACTCAAAATCTTCAGCGGTTCGGCGCACCGCGAACTCGCCCAGCGCATCGCCGACTATGCCGGCATCCCGCTCGGCGAGGCGCAGGTGAAATCCTTCCCCGACGGCGAGACCAGCGTGCGCATCATGGAAAATATCCGCGGGCGCGATGTGTTCATCGTCCAGCCGACCTGTCCGCCGGTGAACCACAACCTGATGGAATTGCTCATCCTCGTGGACGCCGCCCGGCGCGCGAGCGCGGCGCGCATCACGGCGGTGATGCCTTTTTTCGGCTACGCCCGGCAGGACCGCAAGGATCGTCCGCGCGTGCCGATCACCGCCAAACTGGTGGCCAATCTCATCGCCGCCGCCGGGGTGGACCGGGTGTTGACGGTGGACCTCCACGCGCAACAGATCCAGGGGTTCTTCGACATCCCGGTGGACCATCTTTACGCGCTGCCGGTTTTCCTGAAGCATCTGCGCGAGCGGGACCTCGGACCGCTCGCCGTGGTGTCGCCGGACGTGGGCGGCATCAAGGTGGCGGACTCGTACGCGAAGGAACTCCACGTGCAGGTCGCCACCGTCGCCAAGAAGCGCAAGAGCGACACCGAGGTGGAGTCCGCCTACCTCATCGGTGAGGTCAAAAACCGCCACGTTCTGCTCGTGGACGATCTGACGACCACCGCCGGCACGCTCACCAACGCGGCGCGCATCTGCAAGGAGCACGGGGCGCTCTCGGTGAGGGCGGCCGTCACTCATGCCGTGCTCACCGACATGGCGGTCGAACGGCTGCGCGATTCCGAGATCGAGGAGTTGATCACGACGAACAGCATCCCCACCCGCAAGGCGCAGCTCGACGACTGCCGGATGACCGTGCTCTGCATCGCGGCGCTCCTCGGCGAGGGCATCAAACGCATCCACGGCGACGAATCCGTGAGCGGGCTTTTCAACGTGGACGCGATCATCTGAGGGCGCGCCGCGCGCCGTTGCGGGTTGCGGAGCGCCTGCGGCGCGTTGCGGGCGGCGAGCCGGGCGCAAAAAGTCATACTCATTTCCCAGAGTAGTACAGTCTTTCTGTCACCCTGAGCCTCCTCGGTGACGTGTCGTTGACGCCTCGCCGCCCGCGCTCCGCAACGGCGAGCGCAGCGAGCCTCCCCGAATTGTCCAGTTGCAATTCGCCATTTTTCCTCCATCTTCTGCCCCTTCCTTTTTTCTTATGGCCAACCAACTGAAGATCAACGCGCAGCCCCGGACCGAATCCGGCCGCACCGCGGTCAAAAAGATCAAGAGCGCGGGCTTTGTGCCGGCGGTCATCTACGGGGCGAAAGACCCGGCGCGTAATCTCCAGCTCGTCGAGCGCGACGTGGACCGCCTGCTTGCCCATGCCACGGGCGAAAGCGTGCTGGTGGAAGTCGCCATCCAGGACCCGGCCGGCGCGCAGACCCGCACGGCGTTGATCCAGGAAGTCCAGCACCACCCGGTCAGCGGCAAGGTGCTCCACGTCGACTTGCACGCGGTCGCTATGGACGAACTCCTCACCGCCGAGGCCACCGTCGAGACCACGGGCGAGCCGGCGGGCGTTGCCACGGGCGGCGGGGTGCTGGAAGTTATCCTGCGGACCCTCGACATCGAGTGCTTGCCGGGCGACCTGCCGGAGTCGATCACCGTCGATGTCAGCAAGTTGCAGATCGGTGAATCCATCCACGTCCGCGACCTGACGCTGCCCAAGGGGGTGACCGTGCTCAACGACGCCGACCTG
>CAXTOX010000017.1:37108-44083 GCA_964245885.1 uncultured Chthoniobacterales bacterium
GAGGGCTGAGCCGGCTCCGGCGCGCGGTTGTAGACGTTCATCGCCGCCCCGACCATTGAGGAAGAGCCTTCGCCGTCCACCGCGCCTGAGGGGGCGCAGCCCGAGGTTACCGAAGAGACGAAGCCCGCCACGGGAACGACCTCGGCGCAATCGTAAGCGGTTTCCACGCTGCCCGCGATGTCTCCCGTCGGTTCCACTGCCCCCGCTGTCCGCTTGGTGGCAGGTCTGGGCAATCCCGGGCGGGAGTACGAGAACACGCGTCACAACGCCGGGTTCATGGTCGTGGACCGGATCGCGGCCCGGCTCGGCCTGACGCTCGGCTATTCCAGCAACTGGCAGACGTTCTGGGCGCGCACTGGCGACGGCTGCACCTACCTCAAGCCGATGACGTACATGAACGCCAGCGGCCGGGCGGTACGCGCGGCGGCACAATTCTACAAGATCGACGCCGCCGAGACGCTGGTGGTCTTCGACGACCTGGCTCTCCCGCTCGGCCATCTGCGCCTGCGCAAGAACGGCTCGTCTGGCGGTCAGAACGGCATGGCGTCGGTCATCGAGCACTTCGGCACCGACGCGGTGTCGCGCCTGCGCGTGGGCATCGGCGCGGTGGCGGGCGGGCGGAGCATGGTCGACCACGTGTTGAGCAAATTCACCCCGCGCGAGCGCGAGGTGCTCGACAGCGCCATTGACCGCGCGGCCGATGCCGTGGAACATGCCCGCTTGCACGGAGTCGAGGCGGCGATGAACGTCTACAACCGCGCGCCGGAGCCGGCTCAGCCCTCCTGATTTTCTTTCACCACACCCGAAACCCAAACACCGTTTGTTTATGAAGAACCGCTACGAGGGCCTGTTGGTCCTGGATACCCAAGGCAAGGAAGACACCGTCAAGGACGTGATTGACCGGCTGGAAAAAGATTTCAAAAAGGAAGGCGCGGACGTGGAACAGGTCCAGAAAATGGAGAAGCGCGAGTTCTCGTACGCAGCCGGCGCGCTGACGAGCGGCTACTTCGTGAACTTCGTGTTCAACGCCGAGCCGACCGTAATCGAAAAGCTGCGCGCGAAGTTCAAGCTCGACCCGGAAGTGTACCGCCAAAATTACCAGAAATTGGCGGCGAAAAAGGCTGCAAAGAAGGCCTGATTCTGCTATCTTTCCGGCATGGCGAACCTCAATAAAGTCATGCTGATCGGCAACTTGACCCGGGACCCGGAAGTCAAGTACACCCCCAAAGGCTCGGCGGTGGCCGATTTCGGCCTCGCAATCAACCGCTATTACACCACGGAAAGTGGAGAGAAGAGGGAAGAGGTCACGTTCATAGACGTGTCGCTTTGGGGCAAGCAAGCGGACCTTGCCAAGCAGTACCTCACCAAGGGCCGGCCGGTCTACATTGAGGGCCGGCTCCAAATGGACACCTGGGACGACAAGCAGACCGGTCAAAAGCGGTCCAAGTTGAAGGTGATCGGTGAGCAGATGCAGTTCATCGGTACGCGCGCCGACAACGAAGGTGGTGGCGGCGAAGGGGGCGGCAAGTCGTCGGGCGGCAGCCGGGAGTCGCAGGGCGGCGGCGACGAGTACGACCAGCGTCCGCAACGTTCCCAGCCCCCGCAGCAGCGTAACAGCGGCGGCGGGTCCTATCAGCAGGGTGGGGGAGCACAACGCGGCGGGGGAAAACCTCAACCGGCTGCGGCCTCGCCCGAGGTCGAAGACGACGACGACATCCCATTTTGAGCGGATGGTGGCCGGTTGCCACCAAAGCGAAGCTCTTTTCTACGAGCGGCGGTTCTGCGGAACCGCCGCTTTCGTTTTTTGCCGGTCAGCGTTGGTCGAACGGGCTCTGCACATCCGGGGAAACGTTCACCGTGTACGACTGCACGTCGCCGTCGACGCGGCGCACGGTGCCGGTAGACTCCAAGCCGAGTTCCTGGTAGGCGTTCTCCAGCGCAACCGGATCGTTCCTCAACTCCGGGAACAAAGCCGCCAACCGTTTTTTGATCCACTCCTTGGCCAGCCGCCGGTCGATGGCGTGCAGCGTCGGTTCCGGACGGTCCGGCAGGAGAACGCGTTTGAAGAAATGGCGCAGGCTCATGGGGGAAGTCCTCCGGGAGGGCAGACGCCCGGCGCGGAATTATGAACCATCGCGCGCCGGCTCGCTAATCTTATCGCTCTTTGCCGGCCGGACGGACGTCCCGGCGACCGCAGACGATTTGCCGGAACCCTCCTCTGACAAAGCGCCACGCAGCTTGTCAATCAACTGAGACGGCGTGAAGGGTTTTTCGACGAATCCGTCGAGTTCCACCCCGACGAACTGCTTCGCCACGTCCTCCTGGGTGTAGCCGGAACAGAGGATGATCGGAACGTCCGGGCGGGCAGCCTTGATCTGTCGGAACACCTCCTCGCCGCTCAGTTTGGGCATCGTCAGGTCGAGAACCACGGCGTCGATGTCGTGGCGATGCTGGTTGAACTGCTCGATGCCGTCCTCGCCGTCCACCGCTTGCAGCACGGTCGCGCCTTCCATCCCGAGCGCGTCGGCCACCAGGGAGCGCAGGCTTTCCTCGTCGTCAACCACCAGCACCGTGGTCCCGCCGAGCCGCACGTCCAGCGGCTCGGCCGCACGCACCACACTGGGCAGCAGCGCCCGCACGTGGCTGGCCGGGAACAGCAGGGTGAAGACCGTGCCTTCCCCCAACTGGCTGAAGATGCGGATGCCGCCCCGGTGCCGCCGCACGATGCCGCGCAACGCCGCCAGCCCGAGGCCGCGTCCGGCGAACTTCGTCGTGAAGAACGGGTCGAAAATCTTCGACAACGTCTCCGCGCTCATTCCGCTGCCGGTGTCCGCGACTTCCAGACGCACGTATGCGCCGGGATCGAGGTCCTGGTTGGGGAAAAGCTCCGCGGCCCGCGCGGCGTCAAGCGTTTCCGCGCCCGTGTTGATGACCACCTCGCCGCGCCCTTGCTCGCCGATGGCCTCGGCGGCGTTGGTGAGGAGGTTCAGCACCACCTGCCGGATCTGCGAGGCGTCTGCCTCCATGAGCGGCAGTTCCGGATCGAGACCGTAGACGACGCGCACGTTCTTGGTCGCGGACACGGTGAGCAGCTCAGCCATCTCGGTGATGACGGCGTTGAGGTCGACCTCGGCGACGGTGAACTGCCCGCGGCCCGAATACGCGAGCATCTGGCGGGTCAACTCCGCGAGCCGGCGGGTGGTGCGCTCGATCTTGTCCAGGTGCTTGCGTCCCGGAGCGGCGTCACCGGCGAGGAAGGGGAGCATCATCTCGGCGTTGCCAAGGATAGTGGTGAGCAGGTTGTTAAAGTCGTGCGCGATGCCGCCAGCCAGCACGCCGAGGCTTTCGAGCTTCTGGCTCTGGCGGAGGGCTTCCTCCGCCTGCACGCGCGCGGAGATGTCGACCACGACGCCGCGCCGCCCTGGGCTGTGACCCTCACGCCCGATGACCGTGATGATCTCGCGGATCCAGATCACGTGGCCGTGTGCGTCGATCATCCGGTACTCGCCCGGGTACGTCTGGCCGGGGCGTTGGGCCTGCCGCGAGATCTCCTTAGCCCGCGCCCGGTCGTCGGGGTGGACGTGGTCGAACCAACGCGCTGGGACCTCCCACTGCGCGATGTCGATGCCCAGGAGCTTGCGTGCGTAGTCGTTGACGAAAGTGAAGCGGCCCGTCGCGTCGTCGCTCTCCCAGATGACCGCGTCGATGCCGTTGACCATTTCGCTGAGGTGTCGCCGGGTGGCCTCCATGTCGGACGCCAGCCGCTCGGTCTCGCGCAACGACCGCGCGAGGTGCGCCTGCCGCTGCGCGAGCAAGAAATTGGCCACCGAGATCACCAGGGAAGCCACCAGGCCGATTCCCAAGATGCGAAGGGGCTGTCCGGTATGCAGGGTTGAGAGCAGCAGCGGCGTCGGCCAGAGCCGCACCTTCCACGCGAGGTCGGCTACCGGCACATGCCGTTCGTCAACCAGGGAGGGCGGCGCGTGTGGGGTACCGTGATCGGTCGGCAGCAACTGATAAACAATCCGCCCGGTACGGTCGGCGATCTCCAGGTTCCAATCGGGTGCGTCCCGCCCGAAAAGCTCGCGCAGGCCGTCGACCAGGCGGATCGTGCCGACCACTGCCCCGGTCGGTCCGGCGTCGCGCACCGTGGGAACCATGATCGTAAAAGCCTGCTGGCCGCCTGGCAGGTCAAAGCTGCCGGTCGCGGCCGGCTCGCGCGAAGCCATCGCCTTGGCGAAGACCGGCGAGTCCCGCACGCTCGCGGGACCATGCGCGGCGGCCGGAAATTGCTGGCGGATTTCGCCGTGATCGTCGGCAACAGCGATTGTTTCGAAGCCAGCCATCCCCGCTTCCAGACGGCGGACGTAGAGGGACAGGTCGGCGCGGTTCTCCCGCACGGGGGTCGACAGCACAAAATTACCCACGTTCCGGAGGGCTTCGATGCGCGTCGTGACAAACCCTTGGAACTGCAAGAGCACGTTGTCTTCCTGCCGGGCCATTTCCGCTTCCAGCAGCCGCCGCTCCGACGTGCGGCTTTGCGAGAAGAGGTAGCCGGTCACCGCAAGTACCGGGATCGCCGAAGCCGCGGCGCGCAGGAAAGGCGGGAACTTTCGCCAGATGCCGCGGAGCACCAGCAAAAAGACCACGGGACGTGAGAACGTGGTGTGGTCGAGATCCATACGAGTGGGGGGAGCCCGTCTCGCAAGATCGAAACTTGTCAGCGCAAAATGAGTTCCGTTCTCATCGCTGCTTGTCGCCCTTCTCCTTAATTGAGGCAAATTACCACGAATTATCTGTCTGTGAAAGCAGCGTTTACATTGCCGGCTTCGTTCAACACGCACAACGGCTTTGCCCGGACGGCACCGCCCGCAATTTCACTCCCGCCGGAACTGCCTGGTGCCGCCATTGGGCGGTGAGGTGCACGAGCGCCAGCAGCGTGTTCAACAGCAGGAGGGCGACGATTGGCCGGCCGCGCGAGGGCTGGCGCAGGCGCAACGTGTGGTTCGAAGGCAGGCTCAAGGCCAGCACAAAGCTCAGGACGAACCAGGAGACATAATTTTGCACCGGCGGCCAGGTGGATGGCGGGTGCGGTGCCTGCGCCGGATACCACAGCCAGTAGCCGCGCACCTTCCAGGCCACGCTTTCGAGGTTCAGGTCGGTTAACAACGCCACGAACGCGACGCCGGCGGCGGTCTCCAGGCGACCAGCGGACGGCCGCAGCCAGAGCAGGAGGTTGCGCCCGCAGAGTACGACGACCAGCCACGCCAGTGGAATCGCCATCGGCACCACGCCGCCGATGCGCGGACCGAAGTTCTCCGTGTATTCGTACGGGCCGAAGGGAAAACCGGTCCGCGTGCCCACCCACTCGAACACGGTGGAGGACACGAGGATGGTCGCCGCCTGCCACCGGGCCGTCGGCAAGCCGTCGCTGGCGACGGCTTGCAGATAGACCGTCACCGCAGCCAGCAGCATCCAGACCGCGTCCGAAAGCCGCAACAGCTCCGCCGCAACCCCGCCCAGGCCGTATGGGTCGAACCAAGCGTGCATCTGGGCGGTGTTGATTCCGAACGGCATGACCACGAACCCCACCGCCGTCCAGACCAGGAAGCAGAGCCACGTCCAGTCGGACACGTTGCGCGGGAAGCGCTGGGCAGCAGAGGAGGGAAGAGGCAGAGTGCTGTTCAAACCGCGTTCTTTGTAAACGCGTCGTGACTTGGCGGCAATCCCGGGTTGCAAAGCCGGCGGACCCGTTCCAAAGAGCTTGTAACGCTTTCCGGGATGAAAAAGAGGCTGATCCCCATTTTGGCGGCTTGCTGCCTGCCGATTTCCGCTTGGGCTTGGACTTCGCAGACGAAATTATCGAAGCCTGACCAAGCGGCCAAAGCATCCGCCCCACTGACCGCGAAAAAAGAAGCGGTCCCTCCGCCGGCCCTCAAACCCGGCGAATGGGTGCCGTTCATCGACCCGGAAAACCAGATTTTTCCCTCGCTGTTGCTGGCGGGAGCGACGTTGAAAGAACCCCTGCGCGACAGCGAGCCGACTGGCAGCCACGGCAGCCCATCGCGCCCCGCTAACAAGGCTCCGGCGGCCACGACGCCTCCGGTGGTCCCGCCGGATTCGCTGGGCGACCAGAGCGGCCTCTTCGGGGTGACCATCGCCAGTCCTGCGGACGACGCCCACGTGCGCGTCACGATCCGGGAAAATGCGCTCATGCAAGCCAGTGAACTGGACGTGGAACTATCGGAAAAAGGCCGAGAGTACCATCTCCTGCCCCGGATCAACTACAAGTTCGAGGCCTTGAGCCAGGTTCATCAAAGCATCCCGATGAACCTGGAATTTGCCGTCCAAGTGGACGGGAAGGATCTCGGCCAGCGGTTTCTCACCGCGCGGGTGCATCCCCTCAACGATTGTCCCTATGCCTACCAGAACCCCGACGACGCCAGGGACTACGTGGACATTTCCTGGATGTTCGCCGCCTACGTCAACGAGGACCACCCGGCGATCCCGGGGTTGATGAAGGAGGCGCAGGAGACCCAGGTCATCGATGGGTTTGACGCCTACCAGAGCCACGATCCGGGCCGGGTGCTCCTCCAGGTGTTTGCGGTGTGGGAGGCGTTGCGCCAGCACCACATCAAGTACAGCGATATCGGGACCACGACGACCGAGAGCGATTCACTGTACACTCTGCACGTCCGCTTCATCGAGGAATCGCTGGCGGAATCGCACGCCAACTGCGTGGATGCCAGTGTGATGCTGGCTTCGGTGCTGCGCCGCATGGGCATCGACACGTTCCTGGCGTTGGAACCGGGTCACATGTTCCTCGGGATCTATCTCGACGACACGGGCAGGCAGACCGCGTGTCTGGAAACGACGATGCTCGGCGACGACGACCCGGCGAAGTGCAGCGAGAACCGGTTCCTGGTCAAAGCCGCAAGCCGGGAGACACGGCAACTCAAGGGCTGGAAAGTTTTC
>CAXTOX010000018.1:0-1665 GCA_964245885.1 uncultured Chthoniobacterales bacterium
CGCGCAACGCGCCAACCTGCGCCGGCCGCTGGTCGCCAGTTACGAGCATGTGGACCAGTTCCAGAAGGCGGCCGCACTCCTCCAGTCGGAGATCGATGGGCAGGACGATCTGGCGACGCGTCAGGACCTCTTCCGCGAACTGGTCAACTTTTGCCAGGCCCACGCGCTGACGCGTTGGCTGGAAGACATTTACCAGGCGCGGCTCGCCGCCCAACCGCAGGATTACTTCGTGGTGACAGCCGCGGCGGCTTTGCGGAAGGTCGCCGGCGACCCGCGCGCCGCCTACGCGCTGCTCGACCGGGCGTGTTATTCCGCGCCGGACCCGGCGGCGGCGCTGCGGACCCTCGTGTCCGAGGCCGAATCCTTGGACGAGACCGGGGAGGCGCTCACCCATCAGCGGCGGCTGGTCGGACTGCCAGGTCAAACGAGCGCGGAAAATCTGGAAAAGCTCGCCGCGTTGGAAGAGGCGGATCTGGACGACGGGGCCGCGGCGCGGACCTGGGAACAAATCGTCACGCGTTTTTCGCGCGACACCGCCGCCCTGGGAGCTGCGGCGGACTATTTCACGCGGTCTCGCCGCACCGGTCGCGCCCGCGAACTCCTCGCCACCCTCGTGACGCTCGATCCCGCGGACTTTCACCGTCGATACCAGCTCGCCCAACTCGACCTCCAGGCTGGCGACGGTGTCGGGGCGCGGGCGTGTCTCGAAGCGATCCTTGACCGGACGCCGTGCGAGGCACCCGGGGATCCTTTGACCCCCCCGCGCGAACTCGACCCGGCAACGGACCCGGCCGAGTTCATGGCCGCGGCGGGCCGGAGTTCCGCCCGTGCGCGCACCGGCACGCCGGACCCGGCGACCGATCCAGCCGCCGCCGGCGGCGAGGCACGCGGCGTGCGCTTGCAAGCCATCGGCCAGTTGTCCCGGCTGCTGTTCTCAAGCGACGGTGTGGCGAACGCCGAGGATCGTCGCCGCTGGCTGGAACGCTGGCACGCCGCCGCCGCCGCCGGGCTGCGCAACGAACCCCTGACGGCGTTCTTCCAGGCGGGACAGACGGACGCGGTCATCGACCTGATAACCGACTGGCTCGATGCGCCGAAGGCTTTCGAGGCCGAGCGGTTGGAGAAAATCTTCGTCCTCGCGAGCCTGCGGATGGATAGTGATGCCGCCCTGGCGCGCTGGGTTTGGAACGACAAACCTGCGGAGCGCGGCGAGCGGAGCGCCCAACTCAGCGAGTCGCTGCAATATTTCCTCTCTACCGGCGGTCATCCTTCACCGGACGCCGTTGCACAGCTCTTCCCGGCGGATGTCGTCCCGCGCGCGTACCTCTGGCAAACCGCGAGCGGCGTGTTCGCCGACAAACGCTGGTATCCGCAGGCCGTCGAACTGGGTGAGCGCGCGCTGGCTCTGCCGGGCGGCAGCCTGGCCGCCGATGCGTTCCAACTCGCTCAATGGGAACTCGACACGGGCCGGGTGGACGCGGCGCGCGGGGTCTTGCGCCGGGCGGTGGATGAGTCGGAGGGTATTTCCTACGGTCCGGCGGGGAACGACGCCGTCTTTGCTGACTTGCGCGCCTACTATTTCCTTTTGCCGCCGGCCGAACGCACCGGCTTCGTGGCGGAATACCTGCGGCGGCTGCAAACGCGCCACGGCAGCGCGATCCACGC
>CAXTOX010000018.1:1675-5319 GCA_964245885.1 uncultured Chthoniobacterales bacterium
TGGCGGCGGCGTTGTTGGACGGCCTGCAAGGCGAGGAGGAGGCGGCGGGCCGCGAGCTGGACCGGATTGTGGACCTGGGTCTTCTCGACGGCAGGCAAGGCGCGGACCCCGCCGACGCGCGGCGCTGGAACTACCTTTTCGCCTGCGGCACGCAACTCCAAGCGTGGCACCTGGACCGGCTGGCGGCTCACATGTGGCGGCGCGGGCTGGCGGGTGCGTCCGCCTTCGACCGGCGCGACCCTGACGTGAGTAACCTTCTCGGCGAAATCCGGCTGCACCAACTCGTCGCCGAGGTTACGACCGCCGTCGATCCGCAGGAGGTGACGGAACGGGTCACGGAATACCTGCAAGAGAGGCCTCCGCTGATCACGCTGGCCTCGGCGGCCTCGGTGCTCGTGAACGTCGGTCAGTACGCCGCCGCGATCCAAATCTACGAACGCCTCCGCCGGGAAGCGCCGGCGGACCCGGAGTACCCGCGCGCCTTGCTGCTCGCGCAGGAGGCTGCCGGTGATCTGGCGGCGGTGGAGGAAGGGTTGACCGCGACGCCCGCCAGCCCTCTCGTCGGCCGGACCGAACTTCTCCTCCGGAGGGCGCGTCTGGCTGACACAGTCGGCGAAACCGACCGGCCCGGTCGTCTGCTGCTCCAGGCGCGGCAGGCCGATCCCGGCGCTCTGCCGATCCTACGGTTTCTCACGCTGATCCTGGAACGCGAGAAACGGCTCGACGACGTGGCGGCAGTCTGGAGCGAAGCTTCCAAACATGATCCGGGCCTGGGTTCGCTTGCCGCCATGGCCGCCTTGGAAATTCGACGCGGCCGCAAGGAAGCGGCGTTCATCCTGGCGCGCGACGCCCCGGAGCCGTCTTCCGAAGCAGAGCAAACGGGGTGGTTCGTCAGCCGCGTCGGCATCTATCTGTCTTCCGGGCACGGCCAGGAAGCGGTCGAACTCGCGCGGCAGCGGGTGCGGGAAGGCAAGACGGCCGGCATCACCCAGGCCTGCACCACGCTCGCGCAGCAAGGGCAAACGGCGGCGGCGCGGGAGCTTCTCGCGGCGGCGGTGCGTTCAGCCCGCGACCCGCTCACGCGCTACCAGCTCCAGGCGGCGCTCCTGAAAGAAATCTGCGCGGCGCACGACGGCCCGACGGAAGATTTCGTCCGCGGGATGCGGCGGCTGGAACGGTTCGCCGCGGCCGTACCCGGCCAGCGGGAAGGTTACCTGAACGACCGTTATTCCTTCGCGATGATGCGTGGCGCCACGGATTGGCTGGAGGGCGAGCTGAAAAGGGAATGGGATAACGGCCAGGGCGACGTGGCTCCGGGAGACCGGCTTGCGGATCTCTACATCGCAACGAAGCAGTGGGAGCCGTTGCACCAGTTGGTCGCGGCGGTCGACCGTCGGCCAAACCTACCCGAAGGAACACTCTTTTCCCTGGAATCGCGGCTGTTGAGGGCCGGACATGCCGAGTGGGCGCTGCCGGTCTCGGACCGGCTCTGCCGCCGGTTCCCGCGAAACACCGAGTACGCCGTCACGCGCGCCCGCGCGCTCTGGCAGGCCGGACAGCGCGACGGGGCCGCGCGGCTCTTGGAAAGACTCGACGCGGGGGCCGTGTTCCGCGACGACTTCTCCGATCAGGCGGCGTTGGCATATGAGGAATTCGGAGAACGCTCCCGCGCGGTCAACTCGCTGGAACGCACGACCGCACTCGACCCGTTGGCGCTGCGTTCCGCGCCGTTGTACTGCCGGCTGTCCGGGTTCTACCTGGAAGACCACCGGTTCGAGGACGCGTACCGATTGCTCGGGATCGTTTATCGAAACCCGGCGCAAGCGGACATGAACCCGCTCGTCGACTACCTCGCGGCTGCCGGCCGGTTGAGAGTCGACGCCGCCGGTGAGGTGCCCGGCGGGGAGTTGCCGCTGACTTTCCTGCGCCGTGCGCAGTTGCTCGCCGCCGTCCATGATCGGCTGACCCGGACCGAGAGGGGAGACGAAGCGTTCCGGCTGGCGGGGGCGCATCCGGAGCTTCTCTCGGCGGTGCCCAAGTTGGTGGTTGCTCTGCGTCAGAACGCCACTTCCGAGCAGGTCCCGGCTTTGACGAAGCTGCTGGAAGAAGCCAGCCGCCAAGCTGGGCACCCCTCCGAACTCCTGCGAAGCGAATTGGCAAAGCTCTACGTTCGCCGGGCCGAACTGGCGACGGCGAGCCAGCCGCCGCAGCCGGGCGAGGCCCTGAACTTTCTCACGCAGGCGTACGAACTGGCACCGGACGATTTCAACGTCGCCCGGCCGCTGGCGGTCGCCTTCCGCGCACAGGGTCAGGTGGCGCGGGCGGAGAAGGTGCTCGCGCCGTTCCTCGAAGCGGGGACGCTCCCGACGGAGCAGGCGGCCGCCCGGCTGGTCCTGGCTCCGAAGTGACGACCCGGCACGGGGAAAGTCACCCGAGCATCGTCACCGTGAACCGCGCCGCGTCGGCTGCGCCTTCCGCGCCGATGCGGAACGTCGCCACGGGCACTCCCGCCGGCATCTGGACGATCGAGAGCAACGAATCGAGTCCCGCCAACGCGCGGGAGCTCACCGGCACGCCGAGCACGGGAAGCGGGCTGATGGCGGCAGCCATCCCCGGCAGGTGGGCCGCGCCACCCGCGCCCGCAATGATGCAGCGCAAGCCCCGCGCGTGCGCCTGGCTTGCGTACTCGAAGAGGAGGCCTGGCGTGCGGTGCGCGCTGACGACCTTCGTCTCGTAGGCGACCCCGGCTTCGCGGAGGACGCGCGCGGCCGCGCTCATCGTCGGCCAATCCGACGCGCTGCCCATGATGATGCCCACCAGCGGGGCAGGGGATTCGGCGGGCGGCATGGCTCCGGTCACGGATGCGCCGCCGATACCGGGTAAACGGCGACGGCTTCGATCTCAATGAGCAAATCCGGGTTGACCAGGCCGGCGACTCCTACCGTCGAGCGCGCGGGTTTGACCGGGCACTCCGCCGTGCCGAAGAATTTTCCGTAGGCCTCGAACCAGCCGGGATAGTCAAATTTCCCTTCCTTCGTTTTGTCGGCGACCACGTAGACGCGGAGGTAAATCACGTCCTTCAGCGTGAGTCCGGCTTCCTGCAGGCGGGCCTCGATCTGTTTGAGCGCGCCGATGCCTTGGGTCCTGGTGTCGCCGTAGCGGGCCGGGTTCCCGGCGGGTGCGGATTCGTCGGCGACCGGCGGCACCGTGCCGCTCGTGTAAAACAGCGCGCGGTTCGCGGGCACGGAGACCGCGGCGGAAATGGGCAAGTTGGTCGGACCGAGGAAGGCCACGTCGTCCGGCGGTCCCGCGAAGGCATGGGAAGCGATCAGGCAGGCGAGAACCGCGGTGGCTCGGAACAAACGTTTTTTCATGACGGCGATGTTTGGGCGGCGCGCTCGATCAGGTTCTTGACCACGGCCTTGGCGGACTCAAAGGCTCCGGCCATCCATCCGCCCAAATAGGTGAGGTGTTCGCCCGCGAAGTAGAACGGACCGTCCGGCTCGTTGAGCACCGGGTAATATTTAGCGCGCGCTTCCTCGCTCCACACGGCCCATCCGCCCAAGTTATAGGGGATGCGCTGCCACGCGACCGAAAACGCGTTCTGGAACTCGGCGTCATACTGCGGGTGCAGCTTCCTGCCC
>CAXTOX010000018.1:5329-7094 GCA_964245885.1 uncultured Chthoniobacterales bacterium
GCTTGGCGTTCGGCGGGCGAGAGGCGTCCGATCTCCATCGCGTCCTGGCCGAAGTGATAGTAGCCGATGACCACGCCGCCGCTCGTGCCGAGATACCCGTAGTTGGGATAAAAGATTTGCGTGATGTTTTGGTCCGTCCAACTGATGCCGCCGAAGATGCGGTCGTCCTCCTCCCAGAAGCGGCGCTTGAACTGCAACCCGATCTTTCCCACGTCCATGTAGGGCACCGCGCGGACCGCTTCCGCGATCTCCGGCGAGAAGTCCGCCGGGATGCCCCGCAACACACTCAGAGGGATCGTACAGATGCAGTAATCGCCCTGCACCTCGCGCGTTGTTCCTTCGATGCGATCCTCGACGACGACCCGGACCCCGCCCTGCGGCGTGCGGCGGATTTCACGTACCTCCGTCCAGTAGCGGATGCGGTCGCCCACGCGCTTTTCAAACGCCTTGGCGATGCCGTCGATCCCGCCCACCGGCTGGAAGGTCGTCGGCTGCTGGTCAAACTGGTGCTCGAACCCGAGGTGCTTGCCGAAGCCTGCCTTGATGATCGACTCGAAGTCCAGCGGGTCGCTCAACTTTCCAGGGTGCGCCCCCGCCGCCGGCAGATCGTCGTACACGAAGCCGCGGCTTTCCGAAGCGTGGTCGAGGGCGCTGGCGTTCGCGGTGGGTTTGTAGACGAGGTCGGGCGACAACCCGGCGTCGCCGCGCAGGTATTCGATGAGGGCTTCCTTGTCGTCGGCGGTCAGCGGTCGGTCGACCGCGTCGCGCCGGACGGCTTTTGCCAACAGCTCGTCCACGTAGCCGCGCAGGTCCGCGTGCGCCTCGCGCAGACGGACCTTCGGCACGCCTTTGACCAGGTAGTACGCCGCCTCGTTGACGTTGTTGAAAACCTCGATGGGCACGCCGAGTTCGCGGCAGTAGCCTAGCGTCGTGGTGTGATGACCCGGGATGCGCGCGGGTCCCGGGTTCATGTAGCCGCCTTCGGTGAACCGGGCGACCTGCTCGGGCCCGTCGATCTCGGTCTGGCGGTCGCCCGGACGCACGGTCCAGCAGCGTCCGCCCACGCGGGCGCGCGCCTCGAACAACTCGCAGTCGAACCCGTGCTTGGTAAGTTCGTAGGCCGCGGACATCCCGGCCAGCCCGGCCCCAAGGATCAACACGCGGCGGCGCTTGCCCGCCGGGAGGTTGGTGGGAGGAAGGGGCTGCTGCGCGTCCGCCGACGCCGGCCTGCCCAGGAGATCGAGCGCCAGCATGGCCCCCGTCGCTGCCGCACTGCCGTAGCGACCCACCCGTCTGACGAAATCCCTGCGAGTCATTTCAGAGACATGGTCTAGCGGGAATCAGCGGTCGAGCAAACAACAAATTGCGTTGCCGCGCCACTTGCCCATACAATGCCGGCCGTTCACCCTGATCCGACTCGTATGGTTTTACCGAATGGCATCCTTTGGCCCGCCGGGCAGTTGCTGGTGGCGCGTGCGCACACGTTCTCGGTTCACCTGACCTGGCCAACGACCCAGGCGATCATCGCGCTGATCGCCGGAGTGCTCGTGCTGGTTCGCCCGAAGAACCTGAACCTGATCGTCGCCGCCTACTTGATCCTGCTCGGGGTGCTCGGGATCGTGCAGATTTCGTTCTGACGGTCAGCGCGCCGCCGCGTGGATGGTCTCGTCGATGGTGCGGCGCAGTTCGTCGATGTCGATGGGCTTGGTGACGTACGCCTGCGCGCCAAGCTCGTGCATCCGCTCGATCTGGTCGCCCATCGCGT
>CAXTOX010000018.1:7104-14747 GCA_964245885.1 uncultured Chthoniobacterales bacterium
GACCACGACCACCGGGACGGCCACCGTCATCGGGTCGTTCCGCAAGGCCCGCAACACGTCCGCGCCGTCCATGTCGATCAGGTGTACGTCGAGCAGGATCAGGTCGGGCCGCTCCGTGCGGGCGATCTCCAGCCCTACGCCGCCGCGCGTCGCGCTCAGGAGGTGAAGCGATTTGTTGAGGGCCAGCAGACGTTCGATCAGTTCGAGGTTGATGAGGGCCGCGGCCTTCTCGGCAGGCTCATCGACGGACTGTGCAGCGGCGGAGAGGATCGCCCTACAGCCAAGCCACACGGCGACCAGAGAGATCGGATGCGTCTTCATGGGACGCCCTCCGAGAAAGCAGTTTGTTGCCAGCGTCTTGCAGCGAACGCCGGGCATGGCATCTAACGCGCTCCCAGCAAAATAAGAAACCCCGTTTCGCAGCAGCGCGAAACGGGGTTTCTCGGGTGGGGGGGAAATATGCGATGCTTCCTACAGGACGTTCTTGAGTTCTTTGCCGACCGACAACTTGACCGTGCGTGCGCGTCGGATGGTCACCGGCTCATGGGTTTTTGGATGAATGGCGGCGCGGGCTTTTCTTTCAACAACTTTAAACGTTCCAAATCCGATCAGTTGCACTGCCTTGTCACGCTGCAAACCGGCTTTGATCCCCTCAACGACAAGGGAAACCGCCCGGCTAGCCGCAACCCGACTCGTCTGGCGACCCATCCCTTTCTGAACGAAGTCGATCAAACCAGCCTTATTCATTCCGGTGGATTGCTTTTGCCACGCGGAATCGCCGACCAGAACAAAAACTGATGTCCACATAGTGATTTGTACGAGCGGTGGCGTCAACAAATAATTTGCCACAATCTCGACTTTCTAGCTTGGACCGGTCGAAGAAAAAAGTTGCCATTCTCAGGCCGGCCGGCATATTTGCAGCCCTTCACGATGCCTCGTGGTGTAATGGTAGCACAAGTGACTCTGAATCACTTTGTCAAGGTTCGAGTCCTTGCGAGGCAGCCATCCGCTGACGAATGGCATTCGTAGGCCGGAACGAACCCGCGCGCAACTCCTTCATTCAGGGAGTGTTGCCCGGCCGGAGCAACCGCGCGGTGTTCGCGATCATGGAGGCCGGGCATGGAAAAAAGTCAGTGGATCACGGTGGCCGTCAGGCGGGCATCCACCGCCAGGGACGAGATGGCACTCAGCAGCGCCGCCGGTTCGAAAGGCTTCGGCAGATGGGTCTGGAACCCTGCGGCCAAAGCCTGCGCTTGATCCTCGGGCCGCACGAAGGCCGTCAAAGCCACCGCCGGCAACTCGCGGCGTCGGGTGTCCGCCGACGCCCGCAACCGCCGCAACAGACTGTAACCGTCCTCGCCGGGCATCGCGATGTCGCTGATCAGTACGTCCGGCGTCCACGCTTCGAGCACCTCCAGGGCGGCGGCCACGGAGCCGGCCTCGCGCACCTGCGCATGGGCGCGAACCAGCAGGCGCACCACGACGCGGCGCGAGTCCGGTTCGTCGTCCACGACCAGCACCTTGCGGCCTTCCAACGAGAGCGCCTCGACGGGAACCCCGTTGTCCACCCGCCCGTTTCGGCCGGGCGGAGTTTCTACCTCGCCGGCTAGCCCGAGGGCAGCGTGGAGGGGAAGCAGGATGGTGAACGACGCCCCTTTGCCATCGCCCTCGCTGCTCGCCGCGATGCTGCCGCCGTGCATCTCGACGAGGTGCCGGGTGATGGACAGCCCGAGCCCGAGACCTCCGTGCGAGCGCGTGCTCGAACCGTCGAACTGGCGAAACCGATCAAAAACGAACGGCAGGAAGTCCTCCTTGATGCCGATGCCGGTGTCGGTGACTTCGATGATCGACTGGCCGTCCACCTGCGCGGCATGGATCGTCACGACGCCCGCCTCGGGGGTGAACTTGATGGCGTTGGAGAGCAGATTCCAGACGACCTGTTGGAGCCGGTCGGGGTCGCCGTGGACCAGCGCGGGCAGCGCGTCCACGGTCCGGCGGAGTGAGACCCCCTTCGCGGTGGCAGTCGGCCGGGCACTCGCCAGCGCGGCGTCGATGACCGCCGCCAGGTCCACCGGGCCGACCCGCAGGCGCACCTTGCCGCAGATGATCCGGGAAACCTCCAGCACGTCCTCGACGAGCCGGGCCTGCGCGCGGGCGTTGCGCTCGATGATCTCGATGCCCTCGTGCACCTCCGAACGGTCCGGTTCGCCCGTGCGGAGGATCTCCGACCAACCCAGGATCGCGTTCAGAGGCGTGCGCAGTTCGTGCGAAAGGATGGCGAGGAACTCGTCTTTGCTGCGGTTGGCGCTTTCCACCAGCTGCCGCGCTTCCTGTTCACGCTGGAGCAACTCAGCCGCCTGCTGCTGGGCGAGGGTGCGCTCGGCGATCTCGTTTTGCAGGAGCAGGTTGCTCTCGCGCAGTTCGGCCGTGCGCGCCTCGACGCGGCGTTCGAGTTCGTCGTTGACCAGCCGCAGGTCTTCCTGCACGCGCTTGCGCTCGATGGCGTAGCGGATGGCCTGCGCGAGCAGCTCGCCGTCGATGCGGCCCTTGACGAGGTAATCCTGCGCGCCCTCGCGCACCGCCGCCACCGCCAGGGCCTCGTCGTCCGAACCCGTGAGCACGATCACCGGCAGTTCCGGGGCGGTGAGCTGCCAGCGGGCGAGGGTTTCCAGGCCGAAGCTGTCCGGCAGGCTCAGGTCCAGCAAAACGATGTCCGGCCGGGAACGTGCGAGCGATCCTACCGCCTCGGCCAACGTCGGGAAACTATCCAGCGCAAACGGCTGCCCGCCGTCGGCATCCCGCAGGTGTTCACGGACCAGCCGGGCATCACCGGCATTGTCCTCGACGAGGAGCACGCGGATGGATGGATTAGCGGGCATACGGCAGACTCGGGCGCTCAGTCGGGACTATGCAACCGATCCGATGCCACGTCCAGCCTCGCTCCCCGCCGGCGAGGATCGTGGCCGCATCAGTTGGGCAGCTTGACGATCGTCAGCCAGAAATCCTCGATGGAAGAGACGATGCCCACAAACTGGTCCAAGTCCACGGGCTTGGTAATGTAGCAGTTCGCGTAGAGGTTGTAGCTCTCAAGCACGTCCTTCTCGGCGGATGAAGTGGTCAAAACGACAACGGGCAGCCGGCGCAACTCGGGGTCCGCCTTGATCTCCGCCAGGACCTCACGCCCATCCTTGCGCGGCAGGTTCAGGTCGAGCAGAACGAGGTCCGGCCGGGTGGCATCCTCGAAGGGAGCTTCGCGCCGCAGGTAGCTGAGCGCTTCCACCCCGTCGCGGGCCACCGCCAGGTTGTTGCGCACCTTGGCCTCGCCGAGGGCTTCCTGCGTCAGGCGCACGTCGCCGGGGTTGTCTTCGACCAACAGGATTTCGATGGGCCGCATGTCGGAAATTCGGATTCGCTGCAAGGGTTGTATCATACGACGGCGGGCAGGGTGAAGAGGAAAGTTGCGCCTTGCCCCGGCTGGCTTTCCACCCAGAGTTTGCCGCCGTGGCGTTCCACGATCTTTTTGCAGATGGCCAGGCCGATGCCGGTGCCGGGATAATTTTCCTTCCCGTGCAAACGTTGGAAGATCACAAATATCCGCTCGAAGTACTGCGGCTCGATGCCGATGCCGTTGTCCCGGAAAGAGAACCGCCAGAACTCGTCCTCCGCCAGCTCGACACCAACCTCCACCCGCGGTGGCTCGGCTCCCTGGAATTTAAGCCCGTTGCCGATCAGGTTTTGGAAAAGCTGGCTGATCTGCGTGCCGTCGGCGAGGACGGTCGGCATCTGCTCGGGTGACACCACGGTGGCTCCGGCCGCCTCGATCGTGCCCTGCATGTCCGAGAGAACGCGGTGGAGCACCGCTCCGGTGTCGACCGGCTCGCTCGGACGCGCCTGCGTTCCCACGCGGGAGAGCGCCAGCAGGTCGTTGATGAGCTTCTGCATCCGGTTGGCCCCGTCCACGGCGTACGCGATGAACTCGTCGGCGTTGGCGTCGAGCTTGCCCTTGTAGCGCCGCGAGAGCAGTTGCGTGTAGGAGCTGACCATGCGCAACGGTTCCTGGAGGTCGTGCGACGCCACGTAGGCGAAACGTTCGAGTTCGGCGTTGGACCGCGCGAGGTCGAGCGAGTATTTGCTCAAGGCTTCTTCTGCCCTTTCCTGCTCCGTGCGGTCGCGGATGGCCGAGATGAGCAACTGCTGGCCGCCGACTTCCAGCGGGCGGCGGCTCATGTCGATGGGGAACAGCTCGCCGTTCTTGCGCACGCCGTGGTACTTCGCCGCCAACGCCTGGAAGTTGATCACGGCGCTGTCACTGGCCTTTTGGGCGGGTGCAAGTTCGGGTTCGCCCGGGTCGTCGCGGCGGACGAGGAGATCGCCCAAAGGCGTTCCCGTGAAATCTTCCCGGGTGCGGCCGAAAAGTTCGACCGCCTGCGAATTCACCATCTGGATCGCGCCCCCGGCATCGCTGATGACCATGGCGTCGGGCGCTCCGTCGAGCACCCCGCGGAACTTGGCGTCGCTCTCCCGCAGGGCCTCGTCCACGCGCCGGCGCGCCGCGAGATCGTGCCAGATGAACACGAAGAAAGCCCCGAGCATCACCATCGCCAGTGCGAGGAACACCATGAAGCTGGTCAGCGTGCGCCGGGCGCTTACGTCGGCGTCCCGGTTCCGTCGGTCGAGCAGGTCCGTCTCGGTGCGCCGCAGCTCGCCGGCGGCAAAGCGCACCTGATCGACGTTTTCCTTCGACTCCGTGCCGATCATCGGCGCGAGGCCTTCCAGGCCCATTTTTTTGCGGAGTTCGATCTCGTCGTGCAGGGAGGAGATCGCCCGGTTGACCAGCGTCTGGAGCCGCTCGACGCGGACTTGCTGGACCGGATTGTCCGCGGTGAGCCGTCGCAGTTCCTCCAGCCGGGCCCCGGCGCTGTCGATCCCACTCTGGTACGGTTCCAGGTAATCCTTTTTGCCGGTCAGCAAGTACCCCCGACCGCCACTCTCCAACTGATCGACGCCGTTCGAGACGCCGCTGATCTTCTCCAGCACCTCGTAGGTGTGGATGACCCACCGGTTGTGGTCCCCGTGAGCGCGCGCCTCGTGAAACGTGACAACTCCGACCAGCGCGATGGCCAGAAACACCAAGACGAAGGCAGCGACGATTTTTTGTTCGACTTTCACGGGCGCGTCGGAAAGCCGGAGGCCATCCACGGGTTCTCTGCGATCTTCCAAGCGGCGGCACCCGGCACCGCCTTCCCCGTCAACAAACGCGTGGGCCGCGGGATTTGGCCGGATGCTCGCGCAAGGTTTGCTGCGGGGCGCGTCGTTTGCTCTAGTATGCGGCTGTGTTCTACCGTGTCTTCGTCGCCGGCATCGTCGGATTCTGGCTGCTGATGGGGACGATGCTCGTGCGCACGGAACTATTCCCCAACCGCGGGAACCGGCTGCCGGTGCCGGTCGACTACGTCGGCGGCCTGATCTTCCGGCACGAGGAAGCGTCTTCGCTCGCCCTTTACAGCCAGAAGCGGCGGCTGGACGGCAGCTTCCACCTCCAGCCCAAGCGCCTGCCGACGTCCGCCGGCGGTAAAACCCTAATCGGGAACCTGCTGAGCCTGAGCGGGAACTTCCTGCTGAGCTTGCCGGGCCTCGCCGGTCAGCGCGTGGTTTTTCACGGCGGTCTGGAGGTGGGCGACCACGAGCAGGTCCAGCGCGTGGACTTCTCCGTGAGCCTGCACGAGCCGAAGCAAAACACGTCCAGCGTGACGCTCCACCTCGACGGTCGCCCGGCCGACAACCAATGGCACTACCAAATCACCCAGGGAACCGTGACGCTGCGCGAGGGCAGCGGGACGCCCGCAGAGCTGATCGACCAGCTCGACCTCCGCGGCTACGGGGTGGATTCGCGGGTGTTTTCCCAGGTGGGAACCCGGGTGGCGGCAACGACGCTCAGCGCCCACCGCGGGCTGCTGCGCATCAGCGACGAGGACATCGAAACCTTCGTGGTCACGGTCCACCAGGGCGACGGCATGGACACGGAGATCCACGTCAACCAATTCGGGCAAGTGCTCGCGGTGAAAACGTTCCTCGGCTACGATCTCTACGACGAGTCGCTGGCTCCCTAGGCTCCCGCGGGCAACCCTCCCCATGATCCAGGCCCAGGCGCTCAGCAAAAACTTCGGCTTCCTGCACGCGGTCGACGGGTTGGACCTGGACGTTGCCCAGGGTGAGTTCTTCGCGTTCCTCGGCCCCAACGCGGCCGGCAAAACCACGACGATCAAGATGCTCACCGGGCTGCTGCGGCCCAGCGCGGGGCGGGCGCGCGTGGCCGGGTTCGACATCCAAAAGGACCCGAACGCCGCCAAGCGGCTCATCAGCTACGTGCCGGACTTTCCGTTCCTGTACGACAAGCTGACCCCGCGGGAGTTTCTGCTGTTCGTGGGCGAGCTTTATGAGATGAACCGCGCGGAGATCCTCCTGCGCACCGGCGAGCTGTTCGAGCAATTCCACCTGACGGATTACCACAACGAGTTGATCGAAAACCTGAGCCACGGTACCCGCCAGCGCGTGGCGATCTCGGCCGGGTTGCTGCACGATCCGAAGGTGTTCATCATCGACGAGCCGATGGTTGGCCTTGATCCGATGCACGCGCGCATCGTCAAGGACGAATTCAAGGCGCGCAGCCGGGCGGGCTGCACGATCTTTTTGTCCACGCACACCCTCTCGGTGGCGGAGGAGATGGCCGACCGGATCGGGATTATCAACCACGGCCGGCTCGTCGCACTCGGCACCGTCGACGAACTGCGCCGCCAGAACCAGGAGGCGGGCGGCGCGCTGGAAAAAATCTTCCTTTCCGTGATCGACGCCGAGGATCGGCACCGCGAGGAGGTCGAAGCGCGCGACGCCGGGAAGAAAGGAAGAGATTGAACGCGGCTTCGCGGACTCCCACGGATGCTGGCCCCGGGGTCTGGGCGACGCTCATGTGAAACTCACAGCCGACAAAGGCTGCCGCCGCTTGAGCAAAACACGAAACTGATGCCGATGCCCTCCTCTGCGAATTTATCGAACCGCTGGCTCGGCTGGGTCCGACGCTCGGGCCGGCTGGAACTGGCGTTCCTGCTGGCGATCCTGGGGGTGACGGCGGCGTTGTGGATCTTCGGCGCGCTCGCGGACAAGGTGCTGGCAGGCAACCCGGCGAAGTTCGACGACCGTCTCCTGCTCGCGCTGCGTCAACCGGGCAACCTCGCGGTGCCCATCGGCCCCTCCTGGTCCGTCCAGCTCGCGCGCGACATGACGGCCTTCGGTGGTCCGGTCGGCATCGGGTTGATCACTGGCGTTGTGGCAGGCTACCTGGCGCTGGAACGCCGCTTCGGCCTGCTGACTTTTCTGCTGGCCTCGACGCTGAGCGGCACGGTGCTCGGGTTGTTCCTGAAAGAACTGTTTCACCGACCCCGACCGCAGGTCGTGCCTCATCTCACCGACATCTCCACCGCCAGTTTTCCAAGCGGCCATTCCATGTTGTCGTCCGTCGCTTACCTGACGATGGCCGCACTGCTCGGCGGCATCCCCTTGATGCTCGCCTCCGGCACCGGCGCCGAGATCCGCCAGCCGTTGGGCTACGCGATGGTCGGCGGGCTGGCGGTGAGCCAGATCCTGAC
>CAXTOX010000018.1:14757-18313 GCA_964245885.1 uncultured Chthoniobacterales bacterium
GCGGCTAAAAATCTACTTCCTGGCGGTCGCCGTGGTGCTGATCGGCATGGTCGGCTTCAGCCGGGTGTACCTCGGCGTACACTATCCGACCGACGTGCTCGCGGGCTGGTGCGTGGGCAGCGCGTGGGCGATCATCTGCTGCGTGGCGGCGCACTTCCTGGCCAGAGAACGAGCTTTCCCACAGGCGGAACAATTGGGCAACGAGACCGCCGCTAAAGAAGATGGGCCGACTGGGACTTGAACCCAGAACCAATCGCTTAAAAGGCGAGTGCTCTAACCATTGAGCTATCAGCCCGCGTAGGAAGGACTGAATTACTTCCAAAGCAGCCCGCGCGCAAGTTTCCTTTTCACGCCTCGGCCTGGTCGGGGCCGAGTGGCAAGATGTCCCGCAACGTGTGGCGGGGTCGTTCCAATTGGAAAACCCGCAGCCCGACGTGCTCCGCGCCCCCGTCCTTGTGTGGATCGTCCCCGACATGCAGGGCGCGCCCGGCCGGAACGCCAAAGAGCCTCAGCGCCTCTGCGTAAATGCGCGGAGCGGGTTTGTCGGCCCCGACCTCGCTGGAGATGACGATATGCTCGAAGGACGCGGCCAGCCCGAGATCGTCGAGCACCTTGCGCAAGCGGCGGTCGAAGTTGGAAATGACCCCGAGCCGGTAGCCAGCTTCCTGTAGTGCAGCCAACACCGCCGGCACATCCGTGAACACTTCCCACACCCCCGGTTCGGCGAAATGCGCGTAGACCGCTTCGAAGTAGGCGGGCAGGTCGAATCGTGCCTGTTCCTGCGGTGTCAGCACCGAGGCAAAGACGGCTTTCACCAGATCGCGCCACCAGCCTTTGTCGTCGTCTGGCCGGGGTCCGGCGGTGGCCGCCCGCTCCGGGGCCGCTTTCCAGGCCGCGCGAAACGCCCGGTCGAGCGCGTCGGCATCGGGAGCGACGCCGAAGGACCGCGCCACCGCCCGGTAATGTTCGCCCACGGAGTGGGGCAAATGGATCAACGTCCCGGCGGCGTCGAAAAAGATCACTTCCGGGTCCGTCGGCATCGTTCTTCTATCCTCGCGCGAATTGGCGAAGAAGGCGAGCGGCGCGGTAGCGTCATCGCCGCAGGCATTTTAATGAGGCGGGGGGACGCAACCTCCCCGCCAATTGCGAATCAGCCAGCAAGTATGAGCAATCAACTCTCCGATACTATTTCGACGCTGAATAAATTAATCGAGACGTGCAAGGATGGGCAGGAAGGTTTTCGCCTCGCGGCGGAGTCCGTCACCGACGACGAGGACCTGAAAGGCTTTCTTTTTTCCTGCTCGTTGCAGCGTTCCAAATTTGCCGGTGAACTCCAGAACGAGGTGATCAACCTCGGCGAACCCGGCCCGTCCGAGAGCAGCACGGTCGTTTCCACTCTGCACCGCGGTTGGATCAATCTGAAGAGTGCCCTGACCGGCCACGACAATCACGCCATCCTCGCGGAGTGTGAACGTGGTGAGGACAGCGCCGTCTCCGAGTATCGCAAGGCGATCAACTCTGGTTTGTCGGAGACGCTGAAAGAGATTGTGCAGCGGCAGTTCCAAGAGGTGTTGGCCACCCACAATTCGGTACGGGGCCTGCGTGACGAACTCGCCGCACAAAAGCCGGCCTCGCGCAGTGCTGGCCAGGTGGCGAGCGACTTCGGTTCGAGCTTGCGGGAAAAAGGGAGCGCACTCGGCAGCAGCGCGTCGGAGAGCTGGACCGGTGCGGTGCAGAGCACAGAAGTTTACGTCCGCGAAAACCCGTTCCCGGCGATCCTGACGGCGCTCGGGGTCGGGTTTGGTCTCGGCTTGCTGGTTCGCCTGTTCGAGCGCCCGAGCCGTGAGACCATCGAAGTCCCGATTCCGAAGGCCGTCCAAAAGGTGCGTGACTATGACTACCAGGCGGCTGTTCTGCCGTTCCTGTGGCCGGTGGCCAAGTTCTTCATGAGCAACTACGCGTCCGCTCGCAAAGGAGTGTCGAAAGCGTACGAACAAGCGTCGGACGTGGACGTTAGCAAGTATGTCGACCCGGTAGTCAAGCGTGCGAAGAAGATGTTCTGAGACGCTAAAAAAGTACACACAGCATCCGTCCGTCCAGGGTCCTAGATGGCTTTAGATGACCAAATAACTTCAAAGAAAATATGTCACTCCTCGATCAACTCAGCGGCGTCCTCGGCAATGTGATGGGCGGCAACCTCAACGAACAACAAGCCGGTGAGCACTACGACCAGATTGCCAGCCAAGTGCCGCAAAGCCAACTCGGCGCTGCCATCGGGCCGGCGCTGGCGCGGCTCGGCGGAGGCCAAGTTCAGCAGAGCGTCACTAACTCGGCCGCTCAGATGGACCCGCAACAACGTGGAAACGTGATGCAGACACTCCTCGGCGGTCTGGGTGGTGCCGGCAACCTCGGGGGTATCCTCTCCCAACTGGGAATCAGCCCCTCCGTGCAGAACGACCCGCAAAGCGCCAGCCCCGATGATGTCGGCAAATTGGCTGCGCACACGCAGTCGAACAACCCTGATGTGTTCCATCAAGCGATGTCCTTCTACTCGGCGCATCCGACGTTGGTGAAGGCGCTCGGAACGGCGGCAATCGCCGGGATTGCCCATCATTTGTCCAACCCGCAGTAAGTTTTACTTCCGGCCTTCAGAAAAGGTTTCCATCACGGCGCATTGTTGCCGGGTGGAAACCTTTTTGCTTTGTTGCTGACGGCGGAGCGTTCTGCCTATGGTTGGAACGCCGTCTGCTTGGACGGAGAGACACGCCGACGAGAACCACCCTGCTTTTCTCGGTGGACGATGCTCCCGCCCCAGCTTTGTCTCCAATTCTGTGAACGAAACATCGGTTAATTCGACGCTGCCGGGCACCGCCGGGCTTGACGGTCTTCCGCGTCCCCATCTGACCATCCGGGCTTCGAGCGGGTGGACCTCCCTGAACTTGCGTGAAATTTGGGGTTTCCGCGATCTGCTCGTCACGCTGGCGAGCCGCGACCTCAAAATTCGGTACAAGCAAACGGCGCTCGGCGTGATTTGGGTCGTGCTCCAGCCCCTCATGGCGGCGGGCGTGTTTTCTTTCGTGTTCGGAATGGTGGCCGGGCTGCCGAGCAACGGCACACCGTACTTGGTCTTCTCGTTCGCGGGTCTGCTCGGCTGGAACTTCTTCAGCAACGTGCTCAGCAAGGTGAGCAGTTGCCTCGTCGGAAACGCGCAATTGATCTCCAAGGTTTTCTTCCCGCGGCTCGTCCTGCCACTCTCCGGCCTGGGCTCCTGCTTCGTGGATTTTGCGGTCGGCCTAGTCATGATGGCGGTCATGCTGGCCGTGTTCCGGATCGCGCCGTCGGGAACCCTGCTGCTGTTCCCCGTGTCGCTGTTGATCCTGGCGGCGTTGGCCACCGGGATCGGCCTCTGGGCGGCGGCGCTCATGGTCTCTTATCGGGATGTCGCGTACATCCTGCCGGTGATGCTGAACATCCTCCTCTACGCCAGCCCGGTGGCGTACTCGGTGGCAGCCGTGCCGGCGCGGCTGCGGTGGGTGTACTTGCTCAATCCGCTGAC
>CAXTOX010000018.1:18323-37892 GCA_964245885.1 uncultured Chthoniobacterales bacterium
CGGCGCTCGAAGCGATGCGCGCCGGACTGCTCGGCCTGCCGTTCAACGAAACCAAGGAACTCACGGTCTCGGGCCTGGTTGCCGTGGTGCTGCTGACGGTTGGCCTCTACGCCTTCAAACGGATGGAAAGGAGGTTCGCCGATGTTATCTAAAGACCCGGCGATCTCCTTGCGGGGGTTGTCGAAGGCGTACACGATCCAGGGCGGCGGGTATGAGCGCACGACCCTGGTGGAAACGGTGTTGCGCAAACTGCGCCACCCTTTGCGCCGCGCCGGGTCCGAGACGTTCTGGGCGCTCAAGGACGTTTCCTTCGACGTGTACAAGGGCGATGTGGTCGGCCTCGTCGGCCGCAACGGATCCGGCAAAAGCACTCTCCTGAAGGTCATCAGCCGCATCACCGAGCCGACCGCCGGGGAGATCGACCTGTACGGGCGGGTAGGCTCGCTGCTGGAAGTCGGCACCGGCTTTCACCCGGAACTCACCGGCCGCGAGAACATCTTCCTCAACGGGGCCATCCTCGGCATGACCAAGGGGGAGATCCGGCGGCAGTTCGATGCGATCATCGACTTCGCCGGGATAGAGAAGTTCCTCGACACGCCGGTCAAACGCTACAGCAGCGGCATGTACGTGCGGCTCGCTTTCGCCGTGGCCGCGCACCTGGAGAGCGAAATCCTGATCGTGGACGAGGTGCTCGCCGTCGGGGACGCGGAGTTTCAGAAAAAATGCCTGGGCAAGATGAAGGACGCCGGCAACGCGGGCCGCACGGTGCTCTTCGTCAGCCACAACCTCAGCGCGGTCCGGGCGCTCTGCACCAAGGCGGTCTTCCTGGTCAACGGCACCGTGCAGGCCGTCAGCGATCCGGCGACGGTCATCGCGTCCTACCTGGAGGAGGCCGACCGCGTGCGTTACGACAGCTACGAGGGCAGCCTGGGGTTGGTGCTTTCCGATCCGGCTTTTCTCGACGGCACGGGGGCAGACGCGGGAACGCTGCTGCACTTCGGCCGCGACTACCAACTGACCATGAAGGTGAGCTGTCCTCAGCCGTTGACAGGCGCGCTCTCGGTGGTCATCTGCGACGACGAGGGACTCAAAATCTCCAGCATCCAGTCCATCGAGGAAGGGGCTCCCTACTGGGATCTGTCGCAGATCGGGCGGATCACCTGCGAATTGCCCGCGCTCTCGCTCGCGCCGGGGAACTATCTGCTGAGCATCTCGTTTCTCGACGGCTACGCCGCCATCCTGACGGCGGAGAACGCCGTCCGCTTCTCCGTGGCAGCGTCCCCTCTGGGCGACTCGCCGCTCGCGTACACTAAATCGCACGGAGTCTACCGGATCGCCCGCGGCGTGCGGGCGGCGTGAGCAGCGGTGATGATGCGTTCGCTCTTCCTGACGAAGCGATGGGGACACCACACCCCGAGCGGCGGCTACGACGCGCTGGCGGCGGGGTTCCCCGGCGCGTCGAGAATCGGCCGGGCAGGGGAGACCTCCCGGCTGACCCGGCTGACGCGCGCGGTGTGGCGGCGCTGGCCGCGCGCGGATGACCTGCTGCTGGATTATCAATACGGTGACTTCCTGGCGGAGTGCCGCGTCCTGACGGCCTGCGCCCGCGGCGGGGTGGACGTGGTTCACGCTTTGTACGGCGACGAACAAACCGGCGTTTTGCTGCGCCGCCGCCGCCTGTTGCGCGCCGGGTTGGTGGCGTCGTTCCACCTGCCGTCCGACCTGGTCGCGGAACGCTGGCGGGGCAACGAAGCGCGCCTGACCGGGAACCTCGACGCCGTCGTCGTCGTCTCGCGCGCCCAACTGGAGGATTACCGCCGCTGGTTCGGCGAGGAACGGGTCGTGTACATCCCGCACGGCATCAACACCGGCTGCTTCCGGCCGCCGGACGTTTTCCGCCCGGCGGAGACGGTCCGGTTGATGATCGTCGGCGACACGTACCGCGACTGGGAAACCCTGCACCGGGTCGCCGACCTCTGCGCCCGCGAGAACTTGCCGGTGGCCATCGACGCCGTCGTCCCGACGGATGCCCGGCGGTATTTCCTCGGCTGCGACAACGTCCGGCTGCACAGCCGGGTGCCGGAGGATGCCTTCATCGAAATGTACCAGCGCGCGGACGCCCTGTTGTTGCCCGTCACCACGGCCACCGCCAACAACGCCGTCCTCGAATCCCTTGCCTGCGGCACCCCGGTCATCAGCACGGCGGCCGACGGAATCCTCGACTACGTGGACGAGGCGAGCGGGTGGTTGTTTCCACCCGGCGAACCACGGGCCATCGTCGATCTCGTCGCCAGCATCTGCCGCGACCGCTCGGTGGCCTTCGCCAAGCGGGCAGGAGCCCGCGCCAAGGCGTTGACCTTTGGCTGGGAGGTGGTCGTCGAACAAACCAGGCTGGTACACGCGGCGGTCATGCAGGGAGCTTCCCCGGCGCGAACGCTGGCGGCGCGGACCTGAAGCAACGCACCATGCCGCCAAGCACGGTCTCGATCATCATTTGCACGCGCAACCGTGCGGCCAGCCTCGCGCAGACCCTGGCCTCCCTCGGTCGTTGCGCGCTGCCTCCGGAGTTGGAAACGGAGTTCCTCGTGGTGGACAACGGTTCGACGGACGAGACCGCGCAGGTTGTCCGGGCGGCTGCCCTCCCGAACGGGTTGGAGGTGAAGTACCTGCGGGAGCATGCGACGGGGTTGTCGAGAGCGCGCAACGCCGGACTCCGGCACGGCCGGGGCGACATTTTCCTGTTTACGGACGACGACGTGCGCGTGCCGACGGATTGGATCGCGGGAATGAGCAAGCCGATCATGTCTGGCGAGGCGGACGCCGTGGCCGGAGGCGTGCGTTTCCCGGCGGAGTACGAGCCGAAGCTCTCGCAGGAACCGTTTCGATCCCGCCGCGGTTGGCTGGCCACGACGGAAGGAACTGACCCGCTCGACCCGGGTTGCCTCGTCGGGGCCAACATGGCCTTCAGCCGCCGCGTGGTGGACGCCGTGGGTGGATTCGACCCGGAACTGGGCGCGGGGGCGCTCGGCTTTTGCGAGGAAACGTTGTTCGCGTTCCGGCTTCTGGATGCGGGGTTGCGCATCCGCGCCGCGTTTGGCGTCAGCGTGGAGCACCACTTCGATCTCGCCCGGTTGACGCCGGCCACGTTGGCGGACATGTCCATGCGCATGGGCCGTTCGGCCGCTTACGTGGACTATCACTGGGCACACCACGAAGTGACCGCCGTGCGGTCGAAGGCGGGAAAGGCAGCGATCCTCCTGTTCTTGGAACGGCTGAAAAGCCCTTGGAGACGGATCACCGGCGGGTCGATCCTACCGGAGGCGCAACGGGTGCAAAACCTCGCCTACTGGCAGAAACTCGCGGAACTCGACGAGCAGCCCTACCGCTACGCGCGCCGGTGAGCCGGCAGATGGGCATACGTCGGAGGAGGTGGGATTCGAACCCACGGATCCTTACGGATCTCCGGTTTTCAAGACCGGTGCAATAAACCGCTCTACCACTCCTCCTTGGCTGCGCGGACAAGAGCCTACCATGGGGCGGCAAAACTGCCAAGCGTTCGAGGAAAATCCTCAGTGACCGTTGCCGACGCCGGCAGCTCCGCCGGACGTTCCCGCGCCGTTCCCCGCGCCGCCGCCGATCGTCGGCACCACGTTCCCCGGCACGGTGGGGCTGGTGGACTCCGCCCCGGGTCCGGGCGCGGCCGTGGGAACCGTCGGGTTCCCCGAAATGTCGGTGCCGGTACAGGCTGTCATTGCGAGAGGCGCGGCACACGCAACCGACACGAAGAGGACATGGCGAAAGGCTGTTTTGACCGTCATGTCCATTGATACGCGGCTCGGTTATCGCGCGCTTGTACCTGATGGCTAGCCAGGCCCAACGCCGAGGCCGGCTGGACCCGTCGGGAGCGTTTCACAGGCCAGCGTCCAGAGTTCGCCGAAATTTTTCACCGCGCGGGCGGCCACGGCGGCAGCGACGGCGGAGTGCGAGCGCAGCACTGCCAGCACCGTTGAACCCGAACCCGAAAGCAGCGCGCCAGCGACCTCCGGCTGCGCCAGCAGCCAGGTCTTCAGTTCGGCCAGCAGCACGTATTTCTCGAAGACCGGACGTTCGAGGTCGTTGATCATTTCGCCCCACCCGAACGGCTGCGCCTCGTAAAGGACGCCCGGCAGGACGCGTGAGTTTCGCCAACGTTGGTACGCCCAGGGGGTCGGGACGGGGAAAGGAGGCTTGAGCAAAAGCAGCGGCAAACGTTCTCCGAACGGCACCGGCTCGACGATCTCGCCGCGCCCGCGGCAAACCGCCGCGCTCTGGAACACGAAAAACGGCACGTCCGACCCCAACTCGGCCGCCAGCGCGGCGAGCTGCGCCGCAGCCAGTCTGGAGCCGCAAAGGGTGTTCAGGGCCAACAGGACCGCCGCCGCGTCGCTGCTGCCGCCGCCGAGGCCCGCGCCGTGCGGCACGCGCTTGGTCAACGTGATCTGCACGGGCGGCATCCCGGGATCGACCTCGCGCCGAAAAATCTCCGCCGCGCGGCACACGAGGTTTTCCGGGCCGGCCGGCAGGGAAGGGTCGCTGCAAACCAGCTCGACCGGCACTCCGGCCGGCCGCCAGGCGATCTCCAACTCGTCGGCCAGCGAGAGCGGGACCATCCGCGTTTCGATCTCGTGAAATCCGTCCTCGCGACGGCCGAGCACGCGCAAAGAAAGGTTGATTTTAGCGGGGGCGGACCATTTCATGGGAACGAAGCCCCGCACACTGTGACAACTCCCGGCCACGCGAAAGACAAAATCATCCTCCCGCTCGACGTTCCCGACGAAGCATCCGCCCTGCGGCTCGTGGAAAGCCTGGCGGGCACCCTTTCGTTCTACAAGGTCGGTCTGGAGCTTTTCACCCGCTGCGGACCCGGCGTGATCGCGCGGATCAAAAATGCCGCACCGGGCGGGCGGATCTTTCTGGACTTGAAGTTGCACGACATCCCCAACACGGTCGCGGGCGCCGTGCGCGCCGCCGCCGCTCTGGACGTGGAGTTTCTCACGGTGCACCTCTGCGGAGGCGCGGCGATGCTCCGGGCTGCCGCCGCGGAGGCGGGCAGCAAGCTGCGGTTGCTCGGCGTGAGTGTCCTGACCAGCAGCGATGAGCAGACGCTGCACGAAACCGGCGTGGCCGGCGGCGTCGCGGAACAGGTGCTGCGGCTGGCCGCGCTCGGTGCCGCCGGCGGACTGCGCGGCGTCGTGGCCAGCCCGCACGAGATCGCGGTCCTCCGGTCGCGCTTCGGGGCGGACCTGACGATTGTCGTCCCGGGAGTCCGGCTGCTTTCGGCCGCGGCTGCCCCGGACGATCAGCGCCGCGTGATGACCCCGCGGCAAGCGTTGGACGCCGGGGCGGATTATTTGGTGATCGGACGGCCAATCACAGCTCAACCCAACCCACGGGCGGCGGCCGAGCAGATCATCCGTGAAATGACCGCTTCCGCCTGAGCGCATGGAAGCTCCGCGTCCGTGCTTTCCGCGCCTGCAGGTCATCCGCGACCCGGTCGCCCGCACCGGGCCGATGAACATGGCACTCGACGAGGTGCTGCTGGGTGCCGCGGGTGAGGCGGTGATCTTGAGGCTCTACGACTGGTCGGAGCCGACGGTGTCGTTTGGCTATTTCGAACCGGCGGCGTCGGCGCGGGGCGTCGCACGCAGCCGGCCGGTGGTTCGTCGGTGGACGGGTGGGGGCATCGTCGAACACGGCGAGGACCTGACCTATTCGCTGTGCGCGCCGCGCTCGTGCCCGTTCACCGCGCTGCGGAGCGCGGAGTCTTATCGGAGAGTCCACGCCGCGGTCGCGACGGCCTTGTCTCGCTGCGGCCTGCCGGCGGAAACCCACGACCTTCCGGTTAGCGCACGGCTTCCCGCCGGGGCATTGAACGCCTGTTTCGAGCGGCCGGTCCTCCACGACCTCGTTGCCAGCGGCCGCAAGATCGCGGGCGGGGCGCAACGCCGCAACCGCACGGGCCTGCTGCACCAAGGGAGCGTCCTATCCGGGTTCAACGATCCCACCGCGCTCGCGGCTTGGAAACGCGCGATGCGCCAGGAACTCCCTTCCGCGCTGGGCGTACGGTGCGAGGAGAGGGAACTCACGCCGCTGGAGGTCGCGCCAGCCCACGCGCTGGCAGAGGCAAGGTATGCCGACCCCGGCTGGACCGACCGGATCTGACGCCGTGCTTCAGCGTTGCAGCGGCAGGACCCGCCGCACGCTCGTGCGCGGGGTGACCACGAAGGCGGAAGCCGTGGGCCGGTAGTCCATCATCTCCAGGCAGCGGAAACGGAAGAGCAGCAGAAAGGCGTGTTCCGCGGCCACCCCGAGCGCCTTGGCGATGGCCGGCAGATCGCGCCGGCCTTCCACCTGCCGCACAAACTCCTGCTCCTGCTCACAAAGATCGAGGGTGCGCAGGGTCTCCGCGCCGTTTTTTCGGAAGCTGACGCTGCCCGTCAGACCCTCGTGCCGCACGATCGGCGCCACGTCCTTGGCTTGCAAATGACGCAGCGTCCCGAGCAGCCAGGCGTCCACCGGTTCGCGTCTTGCGTCCAACCGGAGCGCGAAGCCCGGCAGCGCATCCAGCGCGGTGAACTCAAACGCCAGCGAAGCGGCGGGCACGGTCCACAGACGCGCGAAATGCTGCTGACCGAACCGGTGGAGGAGAGTCACCGCCGTCGTCTTCGACAACAGCCCCCTCGCCCCGAGCGATAAAAAGAAGGGGATGCCAGTCTGCGCCTGTTCCGCCACGGCGTCATCGAGGATGGCCGGACTGACCTTCGGCGGAACCACCCCGTCGGCGTCCTCACCGTACCGCCGCGCATCGCGGGTCGCCACGACCACGATCTGGCCGTCGTCCATGAAAAGCTCCGTCGCCGGTGCCACCCCCGCCCGGACGCGGAAAACGCCGGTGAGCTGTCGCGCCGCCGCCTCGTTCATGGCCGTCCGCAGACGGAGCGGTTCGGGCGGCAGCCGCGGCGTCTGGCCGCCGCGCACCATCGTCACCCTTGCCTTGGCGTGCGCAATCGCCCGCGCCGTGTGGACGCGAATCGTTTCCCGTCTCGCGACCGCCGCGGCGGAGACGACGGTCACCTTCCGCTGATCGGTCAGGATGGGCGTGCGTACCGGGTACGGAGCGGCACTTTGTTCGCGGAGCTTGCGAATCGGCGCGTCGGACTTCGCGGACTCGAACACCGCTTCCACCGTGCTGACGAGTTGCTCGGGGGTAAAGGGTTTTACGAGGAAACTGACGACGTTTGGCGGCAGCAAACCGGGCGAGGGCGGGGTCATCCCTCGCCCGAGGAGCAGAATCACCGGGATACCACTCGTGCGGGGTTCATCGAACAGCCGCCTGCAAAGTTCGGCGTCCGGCTGCCCGGCGATCTGGTAATCCACGAGGACGAGCCGAACCCCTGACGCGCATGCCCGTGCGAAGCCCTCGGTCGCACGGGTCGCGGTAACCACCTCGCCGCAGCCCGCCCGTGCGCTGAGCACGTTGGTGGCGATGCGGCGCAGGATCACACTGTCGTCGATCAGCAGGATTTTCAGGTCCATCACTTCGGTAAGCAAACGCCGCGAGCCTCGTGAGCAGGGTTCGCCGGGGCGCACGCGTATTTCCCTGCATCAACAGCTTGCATGCCAGCACTTCGACCGGAGGCACGCCTTCGGTCGCGGCAGTTTGGGTTGAAACGAGACTTGGGGTGAATACCTCAGAGAAAACGAGGAATTTTGCCCAGCTTTACCCGCTTCAAAGCGCGCTCGAAGAATTTTTCCTGACGCGCAGTTTCTCTCGTTTGCACTTCAACTCTCCATTCTGACAACGAAGCCGAACTCCTCGACTGCTTCCTGGACGCTGGTGGACAGCTCAAACTTTTCGACCGCGCAGATTCCACTCGGCACGAACTCCAAGCTGACATCCGCTGCGAACCCGGTGCTCCGCAAAATTTCCGACCATGGAATGACCCCTTCCTCCAAACGGCAAAACCTCCCGTCGGCCATGCGATTTTGCAGGTGGATGTGCCGGACGTAAGGCTTTTGCAGTTCCCACTGTGCCCGTGCGGCGACCGGTTCGAAGACTGTGGGCTGCCACAACAAACCGACGTTCGCCGCCGTGCTGGTCTCCATCAGCGCGATCATGTTCGCGGGATCGTCGGCCAGCGAGCCGTCGTGAGTTTCGAGCAAAAACTGAACGTCGGGACGCTGGTTCGCCAAGGTGTGCAAACGGGTGCCGATCTCCTGGATCGTGGCTTGGACCTGCGTGGGATCGGAGCTTTCGCCGGGAAACAGCCGAACCTTGCTGAACCCAAAACGGTCCACCCGCGCCAGCAGCTCGGCGGATTGCTGGCGGAACGAAGCGTCCGGATTTTTGTGCGGGGAAAGTTCCAGGTAGGAACTGAGCACCGTCGGCACGAGGTGGAGCCGTTCGAAGAGCGGGACCATCGCCGGTTCGTCCGGCAACAGTGCAAGGTGGGGTTCAAACACTTCGAGCTTGTAGAATCCGGCCCCGGCGATGGTGGGTAGGATCTCGGACAGGGGACGGGATACCCGTTCGGGTGTCCAACGGGCGGGTTCGAGAGCGATGGTGTGCAGCAGGATGTTCACTGGAAAGGAAGACGAGATCGTTCGCGCTTCGTGCGGCGACGACCGGTCGCGCGTTTATTTTGCGGTGGCCAGGTGCGCCGGCGTTCAGAGGCCGATGCGTTCGAGCAGCGAACAGAGGACCGTCTCCGCCTCGAAATATTCGCGCGCGATCTCGCCGGCCGCCTCGCAATGCCGCGCGTAGTCGGCGTTGACCGTCGCAACCGCGTTGACGATGTCCGCCGTGTTTTCAAAGGCAAATAATCCCTCGGTGCCGCCGTAGAAGCGCGTGAATCCGGTCTGTTGGGTGATGACCGGCCGGCCGGCGGCGAGGTAGCAGGCGCTGCGATCACTGAACCATCCAGTGTTCAACCGGACATACTGATCCTTCGCCACGGTGAATTCGCCTTTCGAGCACCGTACATACTCCACGTAGCGGCGGTGGTCCACGCTGATCTCGTCGGGGGAGACGATGTGCCAGCCGGCGGACCGGAAGGATTCGCCCAGCGCGGGGTCCTTGAAGTGGGTCGCGAGTTCAAAATCCTCCCCGCAGTGCCTGGGGGCGAGGCGATGTTTCTCAAACTCGGGTAGCTTGCTCCAAAGATAGTGTTCGCCGCGCCAGACGATGTCTTTCTTGCCGCCCGTGGCCAGGTTTGCAATCGAGGTAAAACGCGCCGCCCGCCCGGGGACGCCGGCTGGAGCGCGCCAGAAGTCGCAGACCACCGGCTGCCGGGTGGGCAGCCACGTCAAGCCGTGGAGCGGCACCGGGAACTCGCTTCGGCCGACGCTCTCGCCGAAGGTAAAGCGCGCGCAGTGCCGCGCGAGAAACTCGGCGGTGGCCTGGTGGCCCTGGTCCACCTTGATCTGTTCGACGGCCGGGTCGCTCTCCACGTAGACGATCCGTTCGCTGCGCAGCAGATCATCGTTTAGTTCGTGTGACCCGCAGAGGTTGAGCAACGCGTCTGCGTCCTTGTAAAGACCGTCGAGGACCGCACGGCTCAGCCCGGCGGTTTCTTCCCGCGTCTTGTAGCGGGGACTGAAAGCCCAGTGACCTTCAAACCCGAACTCGGAGGCAAGACGGGCGAGAATGGCTACAGCGTAGGAATAATCCTCCGTGAGCGTCTCCCGCACCGGATCATAGGGGACCCGCGAAGTGTCCTCAATGTAATAGACTTCGTGCCCTAGCCGCTGCAGACCCACGATGTAGTGCAGGTGCTGCCAGATCACCCCGGCAATCGGGCAGTTCGCCATGAATCCGAGCACCGCGATCTTCTTACGCATTTTACAGAAAATAGAGATTAGTAAGTTGCCGTCGTGCTGCTTGCGTGCGCATCGTACCGGCCGGCCTTGAAAAGCTGGGCGTAACTTCCGCCTGCGTTGAGCAATACTTCTCCCGTGCCGCTCTCCGCGACCTGGCCGTGTTCGAGGACGATGATTTTGTCGAGATGGTGTACGGTGGTCAGCCGATGGGTGATGATCAAGGTCGTGCGACCCTTCATCAACTCCTCCAATGTATCCATGATCGCGCGTTCGGTGGCGGGATCGAGCGCGCTGGTGGGTTCATCGAGCAGCAGGACGGGGGAGTTCTTCAGAAACGCCCGGGCGATGCCGATGCGCTGACGTTGACCCACGCTCAGGTGACCGCCGCGTTCGCCGACCGGGCTATCGAACCCCTGCGGCATCCGCCGGATGAACTCGGCGGCCTGCGCGCGCTCGGCGGCCTGCACGATCTCCGCCTCCGTCGCGTCGGGTCGGCCGTAGGCGATGTTTTCGCGGATCGTGGTCGAGAAGAGCAGGGTGTCTTGCAGCACGAGGCTGAACTGTGCCCGGAGCGACTTCTTCGTGACGGTTTTCAGATCACGGCCATCGAGCAAGACGCGGCCCGCTGTCGGATCGTAGAACCGTGGGACCAGGGAAAGCAGCGTGCTCTTGCCGGCACCCGTGCCGCCGACGAACGCGACCCGCTGGCCCGGCTCCACGTCGAAATCGATCCCCCGCAGGATCGGCTGCGCCGGATCGTACGCGAAGTCCACCTGTTCGAAGCGGATCTGCCCGTGGGCGGCGGTCAGGACGGTTGCGCCCGGCAGGTCCTGCACGTCGTCGGCGTGGTCGAGCACCTCGAAGCAGCGTTGCGCGCCGGCGGCGGCGCCTTCCAACGCCCAGGCCGTCTGGGTCAATGCCTCGATGGGGGCATAGAGCATGGCCAAGTAGCTAATGAACATCCACAGGTCGCCCAGCGAGATCCGCCCGTCGAGCACGTGCAGCGATCCCAGGTAGATCATCCCGGCGGTGCCGAGCGCCATGAGCGTGTTGATGACCAGGGCGCTTTTCACGTTGGTCATGGTCAGTCGCAGGCTGGCCGCCAAGCTGGCGTGCGCGTGCGTGCGGAACTGGTCGACCGCCGCCTGTTCCCCGCCGAACGCATGGACCACCTTGATGGAGCTGAGTCCCTCCTGCACAGTGGTGAGCACGGCGCTTTCCAGTTCCTGGATGGAGGTCGATTGCTCCCGGATGCGCGCCGAAAAATGGTGGATGGCCCAGACGACGGCCGGCACGATGGCCATGGACAGGATCGTCAGCGAACCGTCGAGCCGCAGCATGATCAGAAAGATCGCCACGAGGGTGACCAGCGAATTGAAGATGTTGGTGAACCCGCGGTTGTAAACGGTCTGGATGCTCTGCGAGTCGTACGCCACGCGGAAGGACGAATCGCTCGACCGGCGCGCGTCGTGGAACTTCAGCGGCAGGCTCTGGAGATAGGCGAACAGGTCGGTGCGAAGTTTGAGCAGCGCCTGGAGGCCCACCCGCACGAAGACGAAGTTGCCCCACAAACCCAGCAATCCCGACAGCAGCGTGACGACCACGAGAAACGCGCACAGTGCCAGCACCTGCGCGGGAGGAGACGTGTGCCCGACAGCCAACCACCCGTACGGTTTTCCGGGCAGCACCTGGTCGATGATGAGCTTGAAGGGCACCGGCTTGAGGAGGTTCAGCCCGATGGTCGCCAGCGAGATCGCCAAGGCGAGCAGCGTCGAGCCGACGAACGGCCGGTAATAGAGCAAGACACGCCGGTAGATAGACATGGATGCGGAGGAAAGGAGCTTTGCGGTTTTCGCACCGGGTGGCGAGCGGCAATTTCCATCGCGGGGTTGCCAGGGGACCGCTTCGCTGCTAACCCTCCCTGCGTTTGACGCCCGGAGTCGGCCACGAACAGGTCCGACGCGCCAATAATCTCAATCCTTCAATCCTCATGCTACATCATCTCGTCGAAACCTGGTACGGTTGGGTCCGTGACGGCGGTTACTGGGCCATCCTCTTGCTGATGGCGATGGAAAGCTCGATCATCCCCGTACCCAGTGAAATCGTGATCCCGCCGGCGGCGTTCCTCGCGGCGCAAGGCAACCTGAGCTTCGCGGGCGTCATCCTGGCCGGGACGGCAGGCTCGTACCTCGGCTCGGCGGTCTCGTACTGGGCCTCGCTTTGGATCGGACGACCGCTCCTGGCACGCTACGGACGATATTTCCTGTTGGGCGAAGACAAAATCGCCCGGGCGGAAATATGGCTCGTCCGCTACGAGGCGGGCGGGATTTTCTTCGCGCGCTTGCTCCCGGTGATCCGGCACCTCATCTCGATCCCTGCCGGGATCGTGAGGATGAATTTTGCGACGTTTTCCTTGATGACCACGCTGGGGGCCGCGGCGTGGTGCAGTGTGCTTGCTTATTTCGGATACCTCGCCCACAAGGTCGAGCCAGACCTCTTCAATCAGAAGCCCGAAGCATGGGAGCACTTCATCAAGAGCCAGTCGATTTGGGTCGTCGGCATTCCTCTGGTGTTGGGAGCATTGTACGTCCTGGTTTTGAGGTTGACCACCCAGCGTCAGCCCGTGCCGATGGTATGAGTGTCAGATTTTGCGGTTTAGTGTCATCAAGCTGACACTTTTGTCCTTACCGGAGGCGCAACAGGAAGGCTTGCAAGTGGAATCGTGAGGTTCGTTGCCTCGGTAAACACAGAATCGCGGCGGTTGGCATCGTGGTTGCTATTGAACAACGCAACAAATTTTCTGTCAGACCAAACAAGCTACTTAACAATTTCCATGAAAAAGCAAGACCGCAAATCTCACCGCCAGACCATGAACCTCGGCGATCTCATTGCCACCGTCAGTTCATGCTCCAAAAATAACCGTGAGACGGTTGCCGCCGTGGCTGACCTTCTCGCAAGCGGCCGCGTGCTCGTACAAACCAACGGCCATATGTCCCGCGCCCACGTGACGCTGTAAGTACGTAACATCCTCTCTCTTCTTCGCGCCAGTTGCATCGCCGGAAGGCGGTCAACTGGCGTTTGCATTTAGCGGACGCGCGTTCTTTGTTCCCGCCCAATGATCACCCGATACTCGCGTCCCGCGATGCGTGCCCTCTGGTCGGAAGAGCGCAAATATTCGATCTGGCTGGAAATAGAGGTTCTCGCCTGCGAGGCGCTGGCGGCGGCGGGGTCCATCCCGAAGGAAGACGCCGAGACCATCCGGGCGAAGGCACGATTCTCGATTGAGGAGATCAACGAGATCGAGCAGCGCACCCAGCACGACGTGATCGCGTTTTTAGAGAACGTGGCTTCCTACGTCGGCCCGGCGGCGCGGTGGATTCACCAGGGTCTGACCTCCTCGGACATCCTCGACACCACCCTGGCCGTGCAGATGACGGCGGCCTGCGACCTCCTGCTGGAAGACCTGGCGGCGTTGCGTGCCGTCGCGGCCGAGCGCGCGCGCGCGTTCAAGGACACGCCAATGATCGGACGCAGCCACGGCATCCACGCCGAGCCGGTGACCTTCGGCCTCAAGCTCGCGCTGATGTACGACGAGTTCGGGCGCGCCGAGGAGCGCCTGCGCCAAACCCGCGAGCGCATCGCCGTGGGGAAGCTAAGCGGCGCGGTCGGCACCCACGCCCACATCGACCCGGCCGTGGAGGAGGCGGTTTGCGCGCGGCTCGGCCTGCGGGCGGCGGTGCTGAGCACCCAGGTCATCCAGCGCGACCGGCACGCGGAGTTTTCGAGTACCCTGGCGCTCATTGCTTCCAGCGTCGACCGCTGGGCGACCGAGTTCCGCCACCTCCAGCGGACGGAAGTCCTCGAAGTGGAAGAGTTCTTCGGCGAGGGGCAAAAAGGCAGCAGCGCCATGCCGCACAAGCGGAACCCGATCACGGGCGAACGCCTGAGTGGACTGGCGCGCGTGCTGCGAGGGAACGCCGTGGCGGCGCTGGAGAACGTCGCGCTCTGGCACGAACGCGACATCAGCCATTCCAGTGTGGAACGCATCATCCTACCGGACTCCTGCACGCTGCTCGACTACATGCTGGCCAAGCTGCAAGGGCTCGTGGCTGGCCTGATCGTCTACCCCGAGCACATGCAGCGCAACTTGGACCTCACGAAGGGGCTTTACCACAGCCAGACGATCCTCCTCGAACTGACCCGCCGCGGGATGGAGCGCAAAACCGCGTACGAAGCCGTCCAACGGGCCGCGATGAAAACGTGGCGCGGCGATCAACCCCTAGCGGAGAACCTCCGCGCCGAACCCGCCGTCGCGGAGGTCTTGAGCGGTGGGGAGATCGACCGCCTGTGTTCTCTCGCACCCCACCTTCAGCACATCGACGACACGTTCAAGCGGCTGGGTCTGCTCTGAGCGCAGGGAACAATACCTTCTCCGTCGCGAGCGCTTGACACCCCGCCGTGTGGGACCATCGTTTGGCTTGCTTTTCCGGACGGCCTCAAGCGGATAGACGAGGACGGTGGTACGCTCGTCCGCCGGAGATGTCTTTCTCTTTTCCCACGATGAAAAATCTGCGTTTTTGCGTCGCGCTGTGTGCCTCGCTTCTGGTGGCCGGCACCCTCGGCATGACGGGTTGCGGCAAGATCAAAGGGCTGTTCGCCAAGAAGCCGGGCACGCCGCCGGCGAGTTCGGAAACGTCCGACCACGCCCAGGCACCTCCCAGCTCGCCCGGCGGCGAACGAACGAACCCGGTGGCTCCCGCCGCAGCGACCCCTGCGAGGGTAAGCGCGCCCGCGATCAACAAAAGCGCGGCGGTCATGGTGCTGTGTTACCACCGGCTAGAGGACAAGCCGCGCCCCAACGATACCCTGGCGATGACGCCGGCCGAGTTCGAGAAGGAGATGCAACAGGTCAAGGACGCGGGCTTCGCCGTGATCCCGATGCAGGATTTCCTCGCGTGGCGGCGCGGCGACAAGGACATTCCGCCCAAGGCTGCGGTCATCACCATCGACGACGGCTACGTGTCCGGCTACGACACGGCCTGGCCGATCTTGAAGAAATTCAACTTCCCGTTCACGATGTTCGTCTACGTGAACTACATCAACTCGGGTGGCAAGTCGATCTCGTGGGACCAGTTGGCCGAGATGCGCGACGCCGGCGTGGACATCGAGTCCCACACGTATTCCCATGGCGACCTTCGCAACCCCAACGACAAGTACGCCGTGGACAAGCACACCTTCGAGATGATCCAGAACGACGTGAAGACCTTGGGCGTCGACGGTTGGATGCGCAAGGAGATCGTCGATTCCAAGAAGATTCTGGAACAGCAACTCGGCATTAAGGTCAACGCGATTGCCTATCCGTTCGGCAAGTACGACCAGAAGGTGCGCGACCTCGTCAAGGAAGCGGGCTACGAGGCCGGGTTCACCGTTTACGGACAGCGCATCAGCCACGGTTCACCGGCCTTCGATCTGCTCGGCCGGTACGCGATCGAGACCCAGAACCCGAAGATTTTCCAGGACGCGCTTTCCATGACCGGCGGGGGGATGGGCGGCGCCCCGGCCGGAACTCCGGCCGTGGCCCAGTTGGCGGCGGCGGGGATGGTGACCGTGCCGGCTCAGGACGAGACGGTGTCCGACCCTCGTCCGACGATCAAGGCCAACCTCGCCGCGTTGGGCGACGTGGACCCGAAAACCGTCGAGATGCGCGTCAGCGGCCTCGGGCTGGTGGCAGCCAAATACGACGACGCCACGAAGACGGTCAGCTTCAAGCCGACGCAGGATCTGCGCGACAAAAACTACACCGTGCTCCTGACCACGATGGTGGCGGGCAAGCGCGCGGAGACGCGCTGGACTTTCAACTTTGATCCCAAGGCGGGCGGCACCAAAGCCACTCCAAAGCCCTAACGCCATGTTTTCCCAACTCGGCGACAAGCTGCAGGACATCTTCAAGGATCTGCGCGGCCATGGTTCGATCAGCGAGACCAACGTCACCGACGCGATGCGCCAAGTTCGCCTCGCGTTGCTGGAGGCGGACGTGCACTTTCAGGTGGCCAAGACGTTCATCGCGCGCGTGCGCGAAAAGGCACTCGGGCAGGAGGTGCTGCGCAGCGTCACGCCCGGACAGCAGATCGTCAAAATCTTCCACGACGAGCTGACGACTCTGCTCGGCGGCGACGCCGAGCCGCTGAAGCTCGACAAGCCGGGGCGGATCATGATGGTTGGCCTCAACGGCGCGGGCAAAACGACCTCGTCCGCCAAGCTGGCGAAGCTGCTCAAAAAGCAGGGACGCAGTCCCGTTCTGATCGCGTGCGACTTGCACCGGCCCGCCGCCGTGGAGCAACTGGCAACCCTCGCCGGGCAGATCGGCGTGCCGATATTCAAGCCGCAGCCGGGAGAAAAGGACCTCGTCAAGGTCGGCCGCGAGGCGGCGACGTGGGCGGCCGAGCAGCCCGGTGCCAACGTGCAGATCTACGACACGGCGGGTCGGCAGGAGATCGACGAGCCGCTCGTGCAGGAACTCAAACGACTGCGTGATTTCCTCCAACCGCAGGAAGTCCTGCTCGTGGCCGACGCCGCGACCGGCCAGCAGGCGGTCAGCGTGGCCACGCACTTCGACGAGGCGCTCGGGATCACCGGGCTCGTGCTCACCAAGCTCGACGGCGACGCGCGGGGCGGTGCGGCGCTTTCCATGCGCGAGGTCACGCACAAGCCGATCAAGTTTGCGGGCGTCGGCGAAAAGCTCGACCAGTTCGAGCCGTTTTATCCCGAACGCCTGGCCGGGCGCATCCTCGGGATGGGCGATATCCTCGGATTGGTGGAAAAAGCCGCCGAGGCCATCGACGAAGAGGAAGCGAAGCGGATGGAGGAAAAACTCCGCACCGCGAGCTTCAACTTCGAGGATTTCCTCACGCAGATGCGCTTCATCAAGAAGCTGGGTCCGCTCGAAAACCTCCTGGCCATGATGCCGGGGATGGGCAACGTGAAAGACCTGCCCACCGATGGCAAGGAGATGGGCCGCACCGAGGCGATCATCCTCTCGATGACGCTTCAGGAACGCCGCAAGCCCGAGATCCTCGACGCGCGGCGCCGCCGCCGCATCGCCGCCGGCAGCGGCACGAGCGTGACGGCGGTCAACGAACTGCTCCAGCGTTTTCAGCAGATGCGCAAGATGATGAAGAACATGGGCAAGATGAAAAAGATGATGGGCCGCATGGGCGGCGGCATCCCGGGACTGCCCGCCGGCGGCGGGCTGCGCTGAAGTTTTTCGCTGTCGCAAGGCGCTGAACTGTGCTAAGTCACCTGTCCAACTTAACCACCCAACCAGAAAAGATTTTATGGCAGTCGCAATTCGTCTGAGGAGAGAAGGCAGTCTGAACCACCCCTACTACAAAGTGGTAGTGGCCGACCAGCGCAGTCCGCGCGACGGCAAGTTCATCGAGATCATTGGCAACTACGATCCGAAGCAGACGGGTGACAACTCAAAGATCGACCTCGCGCGGGCCGATTACTGGATCAAGTGCGGTGCGCAACCCTCCGATACGGTGCGCAGCATCATCAAGAAGGCCCGGAAGTCCGGCCTTTTGGCTGAGAACGCCGCCTGAACCGGTAGGTTCAACGGGGAACTTCCTCGATGAAACAGTTCCTGGAATTCGTGGTCGGTCAGCTCGTAGACCGGCCCGAGCAGTGTGTTTTGCGGATTCAGGAACAAGGGGATGCTAAGCAGTTCGTCCTCTCGCTGCCGCGTTCGGAAGTCGGCAAGGTGATCGGCAAACAGGGGCACACGATCAACGCCATCCGCAGCCTGCTCGCCAGCACCGTGGCGCGCCAGGGAGGCCGTGTCTCCTTCGAGATCGAAGAGCGTCCGGAGGAATGAGGAGACGGTCGCTCGCCTGATTTTATCTCCGCCGGCAGTCACCGCACGGAAACATGCTGGAGATCGATATTCTCACGCTGTTCCCGGCGCTTTGTGAAGGTGCCTTTGCGGTCAGCATGATGAAGCGCGCTCGTACCGCCGGCTTGGCGGAGGTGCGCGTGCACAACTTGCGGGAATGGGCGTACGACAAACATCGAACCACCGACGATGTGCCTTATGGGGGCGGGCAGGGGATGGTGATGAAACCTGAACCGGTGTTCAACGCCGTCGATGGCCTCCGGCGGGCAAGTACGCGCGTGGTGTTGATGAGTCCACAAGGCCGGGTGTTCCGGCAGGTGGTCGCGGAGGAGTATTCGCGGCTCGAACACCTTGTCTTCATTTGCGGGCACTACGAAGGCGTAGACGCACGCGTCGGCGATTTCCTGGCGGACGAAGAGCTTTCCATCGGTGACTACGTGCTGACCAACGGGGCCATCGCCGCTGCGGTGGTGGTGGACGCCACGGTCCGGCTCGTGCCGGGCGTGCTGGGCCACGAGCAGTCGGCGATTCAGGATACGTTCAGCGCGGACGGCGGCGGGCTCTTGGAAGGCCCCCAGTACACGCGCCCGCCCGTTTACCGGGACCATGCCGTGCCGGACGTGCTGCTTTCCGGCAACCACGCCGCCATCCTGCGCTGGCGGCGCGAACAGGGCCGCCTCCGCACGAGCGAACGCCGTCCGGACCTGCTGCCGCGCCCGGCGTCCTGATCGATGTTTTGCTTGTGATGGATATCAAACGATCACTCCGCAGCCCCCGTGAGACGATGGACGGTTGGGTGCACCTGCCGCGCTACATCGACAAAATCCGGCTGCACCTGGCCGGCCTGCTGCCTGCCGACTACGAAGCACTCTTTGGCGACCAGTCCGACAAGCACTGGTTGGAAGCCGCAGGCGTCACGCACGACCGTATGATCGAAGTGGTGCGTGCCAGCCTCACCGATGGGCAGGTTTACGATTGGGTGCGCACCCATGTCGTGCGCAGCGACGAGGTGAAAGCCCAAGCGGCTGACGCCATCCTGTGTTATCCGTTGCCCGGAGACACCGCCGGACGGGAACGTTTCGAACGGCGGAAGCGCGAATACGGCTTGGCAGAGAGGGACGACGTGCAGACCCGCGCCGACCTCGTCGACGCGGACGAGGGAAGACGGTGACGGGGCGATGCTTCCGGCCAAGGTGAGCAGCCCAGGAGGCTTTTTTGTCTATGGGGCCGGCATCCGTTTTGCTAGAATTGGCGTCATGTTCCCTAAACACCGCTCCGCCACCCGTTTCCTCCCGCTGATCGCCGCGCTTTCTTTCCTGGCGCACGTTCACTACACCAAGATGATGCACTCGATGAGGTTTGAGCGCCACGGAGTGGTTGCTTCAATGCACGGGCGATAACCCGCGTGCCGCCCGCAGGAGGACGGATGGAAAGATATCGGGCTGACTGGATTCGAACCAGCGACCTCTTGAACCCCATTCAAGCGCTCTACCAAGCTGAGCCACAGCCCGTTTGCTGACGCTCACACTATGCGCGGGTCCGCCGGAACGGCAAGCGGATTTGGCAATCTTTGTTCCCGGCAGCGTGGTCCGGCGTGCGGCGAGAACGACTCGCTATTTATTTTCGGCGAGCATCTGCTTGGCGAGGCGGTCGATCCCCGTGCCGGCGAGATCGCTCGGCGGATACATTTTCTGCGCCTTCAGATACCAGGCAAGGCTCGAGCCGTACTGCTGTTTTTCCTCCAACTGCTCGGCGGTGCGGACGGTGTGGACGAACTCCGCCGCCTCGGTCGTCAGAGTCGCCCGCGCCTGGTTCAGCTT
>CAXTOX010000018.1:37902-43571 GCA_964245885.1 uncultured Chthoniobacterales bacterium
GCTCGCCGGATTGCTGCTCGGCTTGCGGGCCGGAGGCGCCGAGATCGGCTGGGGCTTCCAGCTGCAATCGCCGCTCGTCGTCGCGGGGCTCGCCTTCCTGCTCTTCGCCATGGGCCTCAGCCTGTCGGGAGCGGTCGAGTTCGGTACCTCGCTCGCCGGGCGCGCGGCGCACTGGGTGTTCGTGTCGTCCGGGAACGTCTGCGAAGCGTGTTCGAGCGTCTCCCAAGCGCCGGCAAAGTCGCCGCGCTTGGAGATTTCGTTGCTGCGCATCAACGCCGCCTCGATGGTCTGCATGTCGGTCAGCACCTTTTTGAGTTGTTCCTGGCGTGGCGGCGAGGTCGCCGTCGCGGCGATGTAGCGAAACTGGTCGTCAAAGATTTGCCGGTAGTTGCGCTGGCTCAGCAGTTGGTCAAAATCGATGAGCGCCTTCTGCTGCACGTCCGCCTGTGAGAAAATGCTCGTGCTCAACTCGCTCAACGCCGGGTTGCGCGGCCAGATCTCCGTCGCGTCCTTCAACTCTGTTTCCAGCGTGGTGCGGTCGCCGTTGACACCGGCGTTTTTTGCCTTTGCCAAGTGCATGGCGGCGACGGTCTTCGCCGTTTCGATAGCAGCCATCGGCTTGGAGTTGTCAAAGTCCTTGGCCGTTTGTTCGAGATCCAGGACAAGCCTGGTCGCCAACGTGTAATCCTTCACTTCCAGCGCGGACAAGAGTTGGTTGCTCTTTTGCGTGAACGCCAGTGCCCGCCGCTTGTCGTCGCGCGGCAGCGTGCGTAGTTCGGGCATGAACTCGCCGACGACGAACGCTTCGGACAACCGCTTCGTCGCGCTCTCCAGTTCGTTTTTGCCGAGCAGGAATTTGTAGGCTTCCACCCCCTCGCGCGCGTCCCGCATCGCCTCGCGCGCGAGTGAGTCCAACACGCTGACGGTCGGCGGCATGCCCGTGGTGGAGGAAAAAAACTTCGCCGTGTCCTTGCCGACCTTCAGCGTCGTGTCGCCCTCCCCAAAGATGGCGCGGTAAAACTGCGTGGCCATGAGGACGTGCTGGAACCGCCGCTGGAGGAAGAACTGCACGATCAACGCTTGGAACTCGATCTTCGTCTGTAGTTCGCTCAACTCGCGCTTCGCTTTGTTGGCCGCGGTCAAGGCCTTGATCTCGGCCATCCGCGTTACGTACGGCTCCATCTGGATGGTTCGCTTCATCTCCTGCTGCTTGGCCCACTGGTCCTGCTCGGCCCCCGAAGCTTTGGGACCAATGGGGTTGAGGACGTTGCCGCCGGCGCTCATCTCGGCATTGTGCTGCGCGGCGCGGCGCTCCTGTTCCAGCGCGTCGTTCGCCTGTACCAGGCGGCCGTCCTCGCGCCGCGCTTGCCAAACACTGTAAACGCTAGCGGCGAGTGCATCGCTCAGGTTGGCGTCCGCTTCAAAACTGGACGCCTGGGGCAGCAGGCGAAACGCCTCGTCGAGCGAGGCCGGCGAGATGTGGTAGGGAGAAAGCTTGTCGATGATCGACCGGACGACCGCGCGATACCGCAGGTCGGCATCCTTCGTCTCGGCGTCAGCGTTCAGATACTTCTCGAAGCGCGCGCTGAAGATCCGGCTGTTGTTGACGTTCCAGTGTTTGCCGTCCCAACTCAGAACCTCGCCAGAGGGATCAAGAAAAGGCACGTCCTTGCCAAGGAAATGGTTGGAAGGACCTGCGCCGGGGTTGCTCGACGGTGCGGACGCCGCTGCCGGGGCAGGGTTCGCCGGCGGAGCGTCAGGAACCTGGGCCGCGGCGGCGGCGGCAAATACCGTGCACAGCGCAGCGGCCAACCGGAGGGAGGAACCATTCATGGACGGGAGAGGAAAATCAGCTTTTCTGCATCTTGCGCGCCAGCAGCACTCCGGTGTCGCCGACCTCCAGGAGCAGCGTGTAATGCTGCCCCTTCTGGAGATTGAGGTAGCTCAACTCCGGCGGGACCAGGACCGGCAGGATGCCTTCGCCGGTGCCGTCCGGGTTAACCTCGACGGAAAACAGCCGTCCTTTCCCGCGCGAATACCCCAGCGACTGGGAAATGACGCCTTTGATCTTGTAGGTGTTGCCCTGCAAGCTGTTCGCATTGGCGAGGTAATTGCTGACGTTCAGTTCCGGCACGGTGCGGAACGCGTCACCGCCCTGGTTTTGGATGACGAAGCCGCCGACCACGGCGAGCACCAGCGCGCCGACGATGCAGACGATCCAAAGGGGGCGGATTTTCGAACTAGCGCGACGCGCCATGACAAGGGGGAGGGGACCGTCTGGGAGCACTGCTGTCAATCCCAAACGCTGCGGCGGCAACCCAGATAAGCCAGAAACGTCCCCAACGCCACGTGGGCGAGCAGCACCCAACAGCACACGGGCAGCGCGGCCAGTTCCGTTTTGGTGATGTGCAGGATCAGGTCGTAGAACCGGGTGTCGCGCAAGGTAAGGATGGAGCCGGCCCAACTCCAGTACGCGGCGATGAACGGCCGGGTCAGCTTCGCGAGGGCATCCGGCAGGGCGAGCACCGCGCCGGAGAGCGGCAACTGAAAGCCCACGAAGTAAACCGAGATCAGCGAAGCCTGCGACGGCGTGCTGGCGAAGCTCGAAAACGCGAGGCACACGGCGGTCAAAGCGGCGCCGGCCAGCCACAGGAGCGCCGCCTGCCCGAGGAGGTCGCCCGGGAACCCGCAGACCGCGTGGACGAAAAGCACCATCCACACCGCCTGCACGGTGATCAGCAGCCCGAGGAAAACTGCCTTTGACACCAGGTAGCTGACCGGTGACAACCCGGCCAGCTTCTCCCGCTCGAACAAGAGCCGCTCCCCGGCAATTTCCAAGGCCCCGTTGTTGGAGCCCATCAAGGCGAGCAGGATGATCTGGAACAGCAGAAGCCCGGACACCAGCCCGCCCACGTCAAAGGCTTGGGCGAGGTAGCTGGCGCTTTCGCGGAGTTGTTCGACGACGGACAGGTCGTTTTCCAGCGAAAGGTTGTGGATGCGCGGCAACCCCTTCAACGCAAAAACGACCACGAGGCAAGGGAACCCCAGGATGAGTGCCGCCTGTAAAGCCAATTGGCCGCGCTCGCGGACGAACAGGCGGATTCGCCGTCCGAAGAGGACCCCGAATTGCGTCAAAAAATCCGGCGTCACTGCTTGTTCCTCTCCGTCGGGCACATCCTCCGCTTCGCGCTCGGATGTCGTGGGTTTGACCCGTTCCTCGTCGGACTCGCCACCGTCGAAAAAATGGCCATGCTTTCGCCAGGAAGTGTCCCACTCCCCGCCGGTGCGTTGCGCCAGGCGGCCGTAGACGGCGTCGGTATGTTCGGCGCGGAAGTAATGCGCGAGATGTTCGGGCGGACCCTGGTACGCCAGCTTGCCTTCGCAGAGCACGATCACCCGGTCGTACAGTTCCATCCCGATCATGCTGTGGGTGACGTTGACGACCACCCGCCGCTGACCGCCATCGGCCCGCGAAAGCGCGTGGAGCAGCGACACGATCTCCCGGGCCGATCCGGGGTCGAGTCCGCTGGTGACCTCATCGCACAGGAGCAGGGAAGGGGAGGAGGACATCTCGATGGCCAGCGCGAGCCGCCGCCGCTGGCCGCCGCTCAGGACGCCGACCCGCCGGTCCGCCAACCCGTCCAAGCCGGTCGTGGCGAGCAATTCGCCGATCCGCTCCTCCCGCCGGTCGCCGTCGAGTCCCGCGACGCGCAGCCGCAGGGCGTAGTCCACGCTCTCACGCACGGTGAGGCGGTCGTACGCGAGGCTGAATTGTGGGACGTACCCCAATTCCGTCGGCGCGAGGTCGCCGTCGGTGGCGAGGTCGCGGCCGTCCCAGCACACCGCTCCGGCCGTAGGCTCCGTCAGACCGGCGATGACCTTTAGCAACGTCGATTTTCCGCACCCCGAAGGGCCGACGACCGCGACCAGTTCCCCGCGGCGCATCCGCACGTTCAGGCCTTCGAGCAGCGCGCGGCTCTGTTCCCTCTCGCCGGTTTGCAGGGCGATGGCTTCCAGAGAGAGCATTGCCCAGTACAACCGCTCACCCCGTCCGCGACTGTCAACGAAAAAACTTGCGCCCCACCCGCGCCGCGGCGGCATTCCGTGCTACTCTGCCCGGATGGAACCGTCGGGCCGTCCCGTCGCCGCCAAGCGTCCCGCGCGCCCGCCAAGGAAGGGTTCTCCACGCCTGGTGCGGTGGTTGATCTTTGGCACGCCGGTCGCGCTCGTCTGCCTGCTGGTGGCGATTGTTGGCGTTCGCTCCTGGCTGGATCGTTTTCTGCGCAGCGACGATTTTCGCCGGTTCCTTGATCGGAAGGCTTCCGCGGCTTTGCAGGCCGAGGCGCACATCGAACCGCTGCATTGGGAGAGCAGCGAACTTTACGCCGCCGGCATCGACGTGCGCGGCAGTCCGAGCGGGCCGCTCACCGCGTTCAACGCCGACCAGGTGCGGGCGGCATTTGATCTCAACGCCCTCTGGCATCGCGTCTGGCGCATCGAGACGCTCGACGTGGAACGCATCACGGCCGAACTCGGCTCGAACTCCGCCCGGAAAACCAGCTCGTCGCCGCCGCGCTCCGACCAGGTTTCTGCGCCCGGCGCGGACCGCAGCTTTCTCACCTCGTTCCTGCCGAACCGCATGGACATCGGTACACTCCGCGTTGCCGATCTCACGCTCAAGTGGACCGATGCTCAGTCGAAGCAAACCGGTCAGTTGGAGAACACCCGTCTCTCCGCCCGGATGCTCGGCGGGAACGTCAAGACTTGGGAAGCCGAGGGAAAGGGGGGCATGCTCTCGCAAGCCGGCCTGCCGGCGGTGTCGATGGACGACTTTGCCCTGAAATCCACCGAGGACACCCTGTTCGTCACCCGGGCCGGTGGCTATCCGAAGTGCGGGGGAAACCTCGAACTCTCCGGCAAACAGATCCTCTCCGGAACCAGGGACCTCGACCTCGTGCTCTATCTTGACGCGGTGCCGGTCGAGCCGTTTCTGCCGCCCGACTGGCGCGGCCGGCTCCACGGCAAAGCGAGCGGGAGCGTGCGCGTCACCGGCTCCCCGGGAAACGCCGAGAGCTGGCAGAGCACCGGGCATGTCGACTTGCGCGACGGTCGGTTGGAGGCGCTGCCGGTCCTGGATCAACTGGCGTTGTTCTCCTCCTCGTCGCGCTACCGGCAGACCGTGGTGCAGAAAGGCAGCATTGACTTCACCTGGACGCCTGAAGTGCTGACCGTCCGCAACCTCGTGCTGGAATCCGACGGCTTGCTGCGGGTCGAAGGCGATTTCACCGTGCGTGCCGGCCAGATCGACGGGCTTTTCCGTGTTGGGGTGGCGATTTCAACCGTTCGCTGGATCAACCAGATCAGCGCGGCAATCTTCGACCTGCCGCAACGCGATGGTTACGCCTGGACCACGATGCATCTGACTGGGCCGGTCAACAACCCGCACGAGGACTTGACCGCACGGCTGGCGAGTTCGGCGGAACAAGCGGTCATCCAAAAAGCAAAACAGGGCACCGGTGCGATCCTCGATACCGCCAGCGGCTTGCTCGACCTGTTGAAGCCACATTGAATCAACAGGGTTCGGGCTACTCGGGTTCCTCTCAGGAAACGGGGAAAATCGTATGCTACAGCCGTTTTCCGTTTGCCTGTGAGAGTTCCCAGCCCCGGCA
>CAXTOX010000019.1:0-42598 GCA_964245885.1 uncultured Chthoniobacterales bacterium
GAGCCGTGGGAAAGGTTCCCATCCACGTCAAAGCCCCGGCAGGGGCGGAAGAAAACCGGCGCGATGGTCCGAGGAAGGCCCGCGTCTTTTCTTCCGCCCCTGCCGGGGCTTGCCCGTTCGACCTGATCGACCCACGGCTCACGTCGTGGGCTAAACTCTTGCGCCCCTGCCGGGGCTACAAGCCCTACGCGCAGCCGGAAAACGCTTTGCCTGTGGTTTGGAACATCCCGCGAACCGTGGTATTAATTCAACAGAATGGAATTTACCTCCGTCGCCACGCTCGCCTGGTCCGCGCTCCATCGGCCCGAAGTCGTGGCGGCCGGGCGGTTCCCGGTGCTGGAAAAAAGCGGCGGCTACATCCACCGCGCGCCGACGGTGGCGCTGCATCAGCACGATTATGAGGGCCGCGCGCACATCGGCGAAGGGCAGTACGAACTGCGGCCCGGCGACCTGACCCTCACGCCGGCGGAGATCGAGTCGCACTACCACCTGCCGCGCGACGGCTACCATCTTTGCGTGCATTTTCGGCATGCCGCCGTGCCGGCGGGCAACGAAGCCCACGCCCTCAAACTGCCGTTGCACCTGCGTCTCGGGCCGGGTTCCGACGTCATCCGCCAGCGGATCTGGTGGATCACCGACCTGCACCGGCGCGCCGGCCACGCCGACCCGCGCAAACGCATTCTGGCCCTCGCGGCAGCCTCGGCGGGGATGCAGGAGCTGATGCTCACCCTCGCGCTGCTGGACCCGTCGGAACTACCCGCCGAGCCGGTGTCTTCCCGCGTGGAAAAGGCGATGCTCAAGCTGCTGGAGCTGATCGAGTCGCGGCTCAAGGACGTGCTCGTGGTTCCCGCGCTGGCCGAGGAATCCGGCCTGAGCCAGAACTATCTCGCGCGGCTTTTCCGCCAGCGTTACGGCGTGGCGGTGCCGCGTTTCATCCTGTTGCGGCGCATCGAGACGGCCCGGCACCTGTTGACGACGAGCCGGGCTTCGGTCAAGGAAGTGGCGCACGAGGTCGGCCTTCCGGACATGCAGCATTTCAACAAACAATTCCGCCGGGTGGCGGGCATGAGTCCCTCGGCCTACCGGGATAGGCAGAAGGTATAAGGTAGAAGGTAGAAGGAGAGACGCGGAGGAAGAAGTGGCACTTCGTCGCGCTGCCTCCTCGACTTCTGTTTTTCTACTTCTACCTTCTACCTTCTGCCTTTCCCCATGCTCCTGCTACCCGCGATTGATCTGATGAACGGCCAGGCCGTGCGCCTGCGCCAAGGGAAGGCCGAGGAAAAAACCGTCTATTCGGATGACCCCGCTGCCCTCGCACGGCGCTGGCAGGACGAGGGTGGCCACTGGCTGCACCTCGTGGACCTCGACGCGGCGTTTTCCGGCCAATCGGGTGCGCGCAACCAGGCCGCGCTCCGGTCGATTCTTGCGGCGGTGACAATCCCCTGCGAACTCGGCGGCGGCCTGCGGGACGAGACGGCGGTGCGCGTCGCGCTGGACCTGGGTGTCTCGCGCGTGGTGATCGGCACGCGCGCGGCGGAGTCGATGGAGTTCGTCGCGCGGTTGGTGCGGACGTTCGGCTCGGAAAGGGTGGTCGTCGGCATCGACGCGCGCGGCGGCGAGGTCGCCGTCAAGGGCTGGACCGAGTCGGCCGGCCGCCAGGCCATCGACCTCGCCCGCGAAGCGGAGGCGGCCGGGGTGGGGGGCATCATCTACACCGACATCGCCACCGACGGGATGCTCGCCGGGCCCAACTTCGTCGAACTCGACTTCCTGCTGGAGCGCCTCGACTGCCCGCTCATCGCCAGCGGCGGCGTCACGACGGCGGACGACGTGCGGCGGCTCGCCGCGCGGCCCCAGCTGCACGGAGCGATCATCGGGCGGGCGCTTTACGAGGGAACTCTTCGCTTGGAAGACTGCCCATTGTCGGGGTAGACTGCGCGCTTCATGTCGAAATTTTTATCTAACGGACCTAATTTGTATCATTCCATCCCTCCGGTACGCGGTCTGTTTTCTTTGTTCCGCCGGACGTCCCTCCGGCTGATGGCTGGCGCTTTCGCTCTGGTGCTTATTTGTTCGTGCGAGAAGCCGCCTCCAGCACCGACACCGACACCGACACCGACGCCGACGCCGACACCGACGCCGACGCCGACGCCCACTCCTACTCCCACGCCGACACCGACACCTACTCCGACACCGACACCCACTCCTACTCCCAAGCCGACGCCGACACCGATACCCACCCCTACTCCCACGCCGACACCGACACCGACCCCCACTCCGGCGAAATTTGCGCCCAAAGGCATCTTCTTCGTGACGGAAGACATCAGCGTATGGTTGCCCACCGGCGTTTTGGGAGTGGTCGGCGGGACCCAGGTAGAGATGCTCAAGGACAACGGGGACAAATTGCACGTCACCGATGGGCACGACGAGTTCGACGTGAGAAAATCACTGTTGACCAACGAATACGAGATCGCTCAGCGCATTCGCAAGGCTAGCGACTCGCGGGCGGCGGATGACGCCCGTGTCCAGGCCCAGGCGGAAGTGCTCCGGCTGAAGCAGCAGCGTGATCAGATCGAGTACCTGAAGGCGCATCCGCTGAGCACGCCGACGCCATCACCGAAGCACTGAAGCGTTTTCCGGTTGCTCGTAGGGTTTTCAGCCCCGGTAGGGGCGCAAGAGTATAGCCCACGGCGTGAGTTGTGGGGAACACGTGCCGAGTGGAACAGCCCCGGCAGGAGCGTAAGAAAATCAGCGGGGCATTCCTTGCTGGCCCGCCTTCTTTCTTCCGCCCCTGCCGGGGCTTTGACCTTTCTGGGCCACCTTTCCCACGGCTCACGCCGTGGGCTAAACTCTTACGCCCCTGCCGGGGCTGGGAGGACTCCACACGCAAACGAAAAACGCTGTAAGTCGTTGCGGCGCTCCACCCCACCACGTTGGCGCGGATCAACAACCAGGGCAGGTCGCCGGCCGGGCAGTGCGGAGAAAAGGGCACCTCCTGCGGTTTCCCACCCGGTTACGCGGCAGCCCGGCAACAGGAGGAAAGACAAACGCCGCCCGGTGTACAAGGGAGAAGGGAAAATCCTGCGCGGGAATGCTTCCGGCGATGGTTCGTTTTGCCTTTTCCCTTCCGCTTTTGCCTTCTAGACTGCTGCGCCTGAGACTATGCCGGACGAGACCGCCACCTTCGAACACTTCCAAATCGCCCGCCGGGAGGACGGCAGCCTCTTCGAACTCGGCCGCGGCGCGATGGGCGTGACGTACAAAGCCTACGACACGCGCCTGGATGGCTACGTGGCGTTGAAGGTCATCAACCCCGGCTACCTCCACGACGACGTGGGCCGCGAGCGGTTCCTGCGCGAGGCCCGCGCCGCGGCGCACCTCGACCACCCCAACGTCGCGGCCATCTTTCACCGCGGCGAGGAAGGCGGGACGTATTTCTACGCGATGCAGTTCATCGAGGGGGAAACCCTCGACGCCTACGTGCGGCGGCGCGGAACGCTGCCGGTCGCGCTGGCGTTGCGGCTGGTTCTCCAGGCGGCTCAGGGGCTCGCGGCGGCGAACGCTCGCGGCCTGATCCACCGCGACATCAAGCCGGCCAACCTCATGCTCGTCCACCTCGACGACACCGGCCTCGCCGCCGGAACGCCGGCCAGCGCCGCCGGCGGCGACGGCGACGGCGAGGACCTGCTCGTCAAGGTGATCGACTTCGGCTTGGCGAAGGTGGTCCTCGACGACAAGAACGGTTCCACTCTCAGCCTGACGGGCGAGGGACCCATCGGCACGCCCTACTACATGAGCCCCGAGCAGATCGACTCGGCCATCGGCGAGGTCGACGCGCGGTCGGACATCTATTCGCTCGGGGTGACGCTGTGGTACCTGCTCACCGGCCAGCCGCCGTTCGTGGGCACGCAGTTCCAGGTGTTTCGTCAGCACATCGGCACACCGCCGCCGCTCGTGCAACTGCCCGCCGCCGTCCCGGACAGCGTGCGCGGCCTGCTCGGGCGGATGATGGGCAAGACTCCCGCCGACCGTCCCGCCAACACCCGCGAACTGATCGGCCAGATCCGCGAACTCCTGCGCGGCCCGCTCGCCCCGGCGGCACCGGCCGCGCCCGTTTCCCTCGTGCCGACATCGGCCGCGCCGCCGCCGGTGCCGGTCCCGTCCATCCCGCCGTCCTGGCCCCCTCCGCTACCGGTTCAGGCGGGAGCGAGCTTGCCGGAATCGGGTGGCCAACCGCTGACCTTCAGAAACCTGTCGTCTACCCCACCGCCGCCTCCGCCGGGCGTCTACGTTCCTCCGCCCAACGTCTCACGGGGGCGTGAGTGGAAGATTTTCGGTGGTGTGCTCCTGGCAGCGTTGCTGCTAGGCGGCATTCCGCTGGCCTATTTCATCTCGAAAGGCAAAGTGACCAACGGCAAGGGCAACGGCACGCCCGCTCCGGCCTCGGCGACCCCGGTGTCCGCCGTCACGCCCGCGCCGAGCACGGGGTCCATGTGGAAATCTCTGCCGCCCCCGAGCGCCTCGTCACCGGCCGCCGCCGGCGCGCGGACGCTAACCGTCCCCGGCCAGTACGCGACGGTGCAGGCCGCCATCGACGCGGCCAAGAGCGGCGACACCGTGCGGGTGGGGCGCGGGACGTTCCGTGAGAAGCTCACGTTCAAGGCAGGCATCCGCCTCGTGGGCGACGACCGGAGCACCACGACGATCAGCGTCGCCGGCAACGGCCCCTGCTTGTACGTGCTGAACTGCGCCTCCGGGATGGTTTCCGGGCTGACTTTCGAGCACACGGCCACCAACCCGAAGGACGAAATCCACTACATCGTTTGGCTGCGCGGCTCGAAAGTGCAAATGCGCGACTGTCGGGTGCGGAACTCCGGCAGCACGGGAATTTCCTGCGAGGACGCGGACAAATCGCTTGTCGAGAATTGCGAGATCGTCGGCGCGCACGCTTTCGGGCTGCGCGCGATGGGAGCGGGGACCGCGCCGGTGTTCCGTGGGAACCATGTGTCGGGCAGTGCTTGGTCGGGCGTTTGTTTCAGCAACGGCGCGGGCGGCCTGGCCGAAAACAACACCTGCGAGGACGGCGCGGGGGTGGGCTTCAGCATCCTGGGAGCGGGCACCGCACCCGCGATCAACGGCAATACGGCGCGGCGCAATAAACTGAGCGGCTTCAGCTACGAGAAAGGAGCCAGCGGTCGCGCGTCGGGCAACACCGTGGCCGAGAACACAGAGGCCGGCTTCCGCGTCGCCGACGACGGGACCGCGCCCGTGTTGTCGGAGAACGAGGCCAAGGGCAACGGTTTGAGCGGCTTCAACGTCCTCGACGGGGCTGGCGGGGTGATCGACTCGAACACCAGCGACGGCAACGTCGGCTCCGGCGTTCTCGTGATGAAGAGCGGCAGCAATCCCGTGGTCAAAAACAACCGGCTCACCGGTAACAAGGGCAGCGGAATGTACTTCCGCGACGGCGCGGCGGGTCTTGCCGAGTCGAACACGATCAGCGGCAACACGGAAAGCGGCATCTTCGTCAACGGCAAAGGCACCGCCCCGACGTTGCGCGAAAACCAGATCCAAGGGAACGGCTTCGATGGGATCACCGTGCGCGAGGGTGCGGCCGGGTTGATCGAAGGGAACATTTGCGAGAACAACACCTTGCACGGGATCGGCGTGTACGACCCCGGCACCGCGCCCACGCTGAGCGGCAACCGGTGCGAGAACAACACGAAGGGGAACACCTACGTCGAGAAGGGAGCCACGCCCAGGAAGAGCGGCGGCGGGGGCTACGACGGGTTTTTCAAGTAGCGGCCAAGTTTGCCGAACAGGTCGCCCGCGACCGGTCGTCAACCGTCAGGACCCGTCGTTTTGGACGCCTGCGGCGGGACCGCTCCCCACGCCTTCCAGACCGTCTCGCCGCCGACCATCGTGCGCACCGCCCGGCCCTTGAGCCGCCAGCCGCCGAAAGGTGTGTTGCGCGACCGCGACGCGGATTCTTCCACGTTCACGGTCCACTCCAACCCGGGATCGATGAGCGTGATGTCCGCCACCGCGCCGGCCGAGAGCGTGCCGCGCCCTTCCTTGAGCTTGAGCAGCCGGGCCGGGTTGATCGTCAGCAGCTCGATGAGGCGCGGCAGGTCGATGGCCTTTTGTTGGTCGACAAGGAGGTGGTGGAACAGTCCAAATTCCGTCTCCAGACCCAGAATCCCGAACGGCGCGCGGTCGAACTCCACCTCCTTTTCGTACGCGGTGTGCGGCGCATGGTCGCTGGCCAGGATCGTGATGGTCCCGTCGGCGATGCCGCCGATCAGCGCGTCGATGTCCGCGCGCGTGCGCAGGGGCGGGTTCATCTTGTAGTGCGTGTCGTAACCGCACACCGCCTCGTCGGTCAGCGCGAGATGGTGGGGACAAACCTCGCCCGAAATCCGCACGCCGCGCCGCCTCGCCTCGCGCAGGTGCCGCACGCTGCCCGCGCAACTCAGGTGCTGGCAGTGGATCGCCGAACCGCACAACTCCGCCAGCACGACGTTGCGCAGGACGATCAACTCCTCGCCCGCCGCCGGCCAGCCCGGCAGGCCGAGCACCGTGCTCCAGTAACCCTCGTGCATCACGCCGTCACCCACGAGGCTGTAGTCCTGGCAATGGTCGAGCACGGGCAGGTCGAACATCCGGGCGTACTCGACCGCCCGGCGCATCAGGTCATGGTTCTGCACGCAGTGGCCGTCGTCCGTGATCGCCACGACGCCCGCCGCGACCATCGAGCCGATGGCGGCGAGTTCCTCCCCGGCGAGGTCCTTGGTGATGGCTCCGGTGGGGAACACGTTGACGCACGCTTTCCTGGCACGCTCGTTGATCCAGGTGATCGTCGCCGGGTTGTCCGCCGCCGGGTTGGTGTTGGGCATGCAGACCACCGTCGTGAACCCGCCCGCCGCCGCCGCCCGCGCGCCGGTCTCGATGGTCTCCTTCGCCGACTGACCCGGTTCGCGGAAATGGACGTGCAGGTCGATCAACCCCGGTGCCACGACGAGACCGGCCGCGTTGATGACCTCGACCTGGCCGGCTTCCCCGCCGGGCGGCTTGCCGTCCACGGCGACGATCCGCCCGTCGCGCACGAACACGTCGCGTAGGGCATCGACGCCGTTGGCCGGGTCGACCACCCGGCCACCGCGGATGATCGTCATTTTGGAAGGCTGGTCGCTCATGACGGGCCGCCCGCGCGGTAGCTGTCGCAGAGGTAGAGCGCGGCCATGCGCACGGCGAGGCCGTTGGTCACCTGGTCGAGGATGACACTGTGGCGCGGGTCGTCGGCCACGTCGCTGTCGATCTCCACGCCGCGGTTGACCGGACCCGGGTGCATGACGATGCAATCCGGGCGCAGGCGCGCGGCGCGTTCCTTGGTCAGGCCGAAAAGGGAGGTGTATTCACCCAAGCCGGGGAAATACGCCCGCCGCTGGCGTTCGTGCTGGATGCGCAGGAGGTTGATGACATCAACGGTTTCCAGGACCTCGTCGACGCGGCGCACGACCGACACGCCCATGCGCTCGAACACGCGCGGCACCAGTGTGGTCGGGCCGACGAGCGTGACCTTTGCGCCGAGTTTGAGCAGACCCCAGATGTTCGAGCGCGCCACGCGGCTGAACAGGATGTCGCCGACGATGGCGACGTGCAGGCCGGCGATGCTCCCGCGTTTTTCGCGGATGGTGAACAGGTCGAGCAACGCCTGGGTCGGGTGCTCGTGCGCGCCGTCGCCGGCGTTGATGATGCTGGCGTGCAGCCGTTCCGCCAGAAACTGCGGCGACCCCGCCGAACTGTGCCGCAGCACGACGAGATCGACGTTGTTGGCCTGGAGAACCAGCGCGGTGTCCTTGAGCGTCTCCCCCTTCACGAGGCTGGAACTGGTGGCCGAAATGTTCACCACGTCGGCGCTCAGGCGCATTGCGGCGAGTTCGAACGACGTGCGCGTGCGCGTGCTCGGCTCGACGAAGAAATTGACCAGCGTGCGACCCTGGAGCACCGGCACCTTCTTCACGTCCCGCGCGCCGACCTGCTTGAACTGCCGCGCGGTGTCGAGCAGCAGCGTGATTTCCTCCGGCTCCAGTTCCTGGATCGTCAACAAATCCTTGCGCCGCCAGACGGTTGGCGCGGAAGCAGGAGCGGAGGCGGCGTTCAAGGGCGGCAGGGAGTGGGCACGATCATCCGCCGGATTTCGCCCCTTTGTCCAGCCAGACCGCGTCGGGTTGGTTGTCCAAGGCGGCGAAGCGCACCATGATGCGCTCGCTGGCCGAGGTCGCCAGTTCCTGGCCGACGTAATCCGGCCGGATGGGCAGCTCGCGATGGCCCCGATCCACGAGGACGGCGAGCTGGATGCACGGCGGGCGGCCGTATTTCACGAGGGAATCCAGTGCTGCACGCACCGTTCGGCCCGTGAAGAACACGTCATCCACGAGCACGACGGTCGAGGAGCCGAGGTCCAGCGGCAGACGGGTCGTCTGGATGGAAGTCAGCCGCGCTCGCAGCCGCAGGTCGTCGCGGTGCATGGACACGTCGAGCGCCCCCTCGGCCGGACGGGTGCCGCACAGGGTTTCGATCTCGTCGGCCAGACGCCGGGCGACTTCCACGCCGCGCGTGTAGATGCCGACCAGCGCCAGCCGGCCGAGATGACCGTCGGCGGCGTTGCGTTCCACGATCTCCGCCGCCATTCGCCGCAATTCGCGGGTGACGGCGTCGGCGTCGAGAATGAGTTGCGCCCCTGAGTCGTTGGCGGGTTCGGAGGACATGCGGGTGGATGAGAGTAGGACCGCCAACGTTTCCATGTTCAGCGATGGCCAAAGAGCGTCCGTCGATGCACCTTGTCAGGCGGCGGCGTCCTGGGAGGCACGCGCCGACCACCAACGGTGGAATGAATCAAGACTCTCGGCCGATGGACGCCCTGCCAGGACGCTTTCCACACTGAGATCCTCGTCCAAATCGGGCCAATGAATACCTTCGCCCTCACCGATCAACTCCAGATGCCCGCGCTCGGCAGCACTGCCTGCCAGCAAACGCGGATACCATGCAAGCGGGGCAGAAACCGTGCGTCCATCGGTCAATTCCAGAAGGATGGCCGCTTCACTGAATTGCACGGCGCTGACGCGCGGGGCAGCGACTGCATCAACGAGCGGGGCCAAAGTAGGCATGCCAAGCTTCTAAGAATGGTAGCCGGTGGGCGGCAACCAGATTTTGGATGTCCAGGAGTTCACGGGCATTAAAGCCCGAAGCGGAGGCATACGCAACTGGCTCCAACCAGAACTTGGCTTTGGCGCGTCCACAGGCGACGTGGACATGAGGTGGCTCGGAACCATCGGCTGAATAGAAGAAAAACCGGCACGGGCCGATGCGCAAAATTGTGGGCACACCGTGAAAAGCACCGAAGCTTACAGAAGCGAAGACCAGGAACGGAGCTGTACGACCCGCATTTGGCTTGATTGCCACAGGCGATCAGCCTGCGCCGGCCGCATGACCTGCCACCAGTCCTTTTTTACTTCCGCTCCTCGCGCCGCTTGTCGCGCCACGACGAACGGAAGCGGACGATCCAATCCAAGAGCGCCTTTTCAAAGCCGATGTCTTGGCCGGCCTTTTCGCTCTCCAGCCACTTGTGGCGCAGGATCTCCTCGCGCTCGGCGAGAAATTCTTTGTACAAGATCGAGTTCGTCACGAGGTCCGCGCCCTTTGTCGCGTCGGAGGGGGGGGGCTCTGGGGAAGAGGTTTTCATACCTAACTGGCCTGAAGCATGGGGCGCACCATCCGGCACGCTCCAATCTGCCCGGACCAAAACAGTCATCCGAAGGGATGGACGAAAGCGAACACAATATCTTTCACCGTGACAAACAAAAAACACCGCCGGTCTTTACAAACCCGGTGAAAATTATTGTCCCGTTCACTCTTTGATCCGGTCTGAACCGACGTTTGGATGCGTCGAAGGAAGATTTGCCCCTCAAACCGGCAGGGTGCGGTTGACGCGTTCCGCGATGTCCGCGAACGCCCGGCCGACCGCGCCGGTAGGTTCCGCCGCCACGATCGGCGTCCCGCGGTCGCCGGACTCGCGCGTGGCGATGTCGATGGGAACCTCTCCCATGAGCGGGACTTGCAAACGCGCGGCTTCGCGCCGTCCGCCACCCTCGCCGAAGATGTTGTAGCGCTTCCCGTCGCTCGGCGAGAGGAAATAACTCATGTTCTCGATGATGCCGAGCACGGGCACGTTCGTCTTGAGGAACATGCTCACCGCCTTGCGCGCGTCGATGAGCGCGACCTCCTGCGGGGTCGTGACGATCAACGCCCCCGACAACGCCACCGTTTGCACGATGGTCAGTTGAATGTCGCCCGTGCCCGGCGGCAGGTCGAGGATGAGGTAGTCCAACTCGCCCCAGGCCACGCGCCGCAGGAATTGCTGGGTGTATTTCGTCACCATCGGCCCGCGCAGGATGGCGGGAGACTCGTCGCTGTGCAGCAGGAACGCCATCGACATGAGCTGGACGCCGTGCGCCTCGACGGGATTGATCCGCTCGTCCTCGGTCGCGGTGGCGGCCTCGCGGGTGCCGAACATCATCCCCACGCTCGGCCCGTACAGGTCGCAGTCGCAGAGTCCCACCATCGCCCCCGTGCGCCGGAGCGCCACGGCGAGGTTGGCCGCGACGGTGGACTTGCCCACGCCGCCCTTGCCGCTGGCCACGGCGACGACGTGCTTGACGCCGTCGATGCGGTTTGGCCCCGCGCCCGTGGCGGCGTTGGTCAGCGGGTTCTGGATGTCGAAGCGCAGGTCGATCCGCCCGATCCCGGGCAGGGTGCGCAGCGCCTCCTCGGCTTCCGCCTTGATCTGCTGCGGGACGGCCGCCTGGTTGGTGGCAATCGACACAAAAACCGTCACGTCCCCGCCGCTGACCTCGACGTTTTTGATGATCCCGAAGGAGACGATGTCGCGGCTGAAGCCGGGGTAACGGACCCGGCGGAGTTGTTCGAGAACCTGTTCGTTGGAGAAGGCAGCAGTGGACATAGCGAGGCGGGTGGTCAGTTTGCCACGCCCGGGCCGAAAGGCAACGCGTACGGCGGGTTAATCCTGCGGCGCGGCCTTGAGCTTGTCGCTGACCTGTCCCAGCAACGAGCCTTTGGCCGTGTCGATGCCGGCGGCCTGGTAGAAACCGCAGTTGCCGGTCAATCCGCGGTACGCCAGCGCGCCGCCGAATCCTAACAGGAACAGTTGCTTGAAGGAGCGCGGCACCAACGCCGCCACCACCATCAACACCCCCACGGTCAACGAGACCAGCGCCTCGACCGAACCGACGTTGCGCGGGGCGGCGGCGGGCGTTGGCGGGGAGGCGTCAGTGGCCTTGCGGCGGCTGCGGGAGCGGGTGGGGGCAGTCTGGGCAGCTCGTCTCATCGCTCTAAATCGCACCGGAGCGGCCGAATGGTTTTCCCCGTGTGCAGCAAAGCGCGCGAGGCATCCCGAGCCGGCTCTGACAACGTATTGGACGAGCACGCAATATCTGACGATTGACGACACGCCCGGCTTTTCACGATGACTCGTCCCACCCAAGACCAACTTGCTTCCGCCGTGCGCCAGAACTTTGATTTCTCGCGGCAGCCCTGCGCGTTTTTTCCGTTGGTGGACCAGCCGCCGGCAGCCCGGTGCGAACTGTGCGTGGCGATCCCCGTGCACAACGAGGAGGCCGGGATCGCGGCGACGCTCGGCGCGCTGGCGGCGCAGGTCGATCTGGCCGGACAGCCGTTGGACCCGGTGACCTACGAGGTGCTCGTTCTGGCGAACAATTGCACCGACCGGACCCTGGAAGTGGCGCGGGCGTTCGGCGCGGCGCACCGCCGCTTCCGCCTCCACTTGATCGATGTTCCCCTCGAAGCTCCGCACGCCCACGTCGGCGCGGCGCGGCGGCTCGTGATGGACGAGGCGTGCCGACGGTTGGCTTCCCTTGGCCACCGGCGCGGGGTGGTGGCCTCCACGGACGGCGACACCCAGGTGCGTCCCGACTGGGTGGCGGCGACCCTGCGCGAGATCGCGCGCGGGGCGGATGCCGTGGGCGGACGCATCGAAGCGAGCGCCGCAGAGATCGGCGCACTGGAACCCGGCGCGCGGCGTTATTACCGGCGCGACCGTGCCTACCGGATGCTGCGTTCCGCGTACGAGAGCGCGTTGGACCCGGACCCCTTCAATGCCTGGCCGCGTCATCACCATTGCTTCGGGGCGAGCCTGGCGGTGACGGTCGAGACCTATCTGGTCACCGAGGGCATGCCGGTGCTGCCCTACTTGGAAGACATGGCTTTCCACCGGGAACTCGAACGCATCGGCGCGAAGGTTCGGCAGAGTCCGGACGTTGGCGTCTTCACGTCCCTGCGTTGCGCCGGGCGGGTGAGGGTGGGGCTGTCGGGAACGCTCTCGACCTGGACCCGCGCCGCCGCCGCCGGAGAACCCTGGGTCGTGGACTCGCCCGCCGCCATCGAGCTGGAGTCCGTGCACCGGGCGCGGGTGCGGGCGTTGTGGCGGGAAGCGGTCACGAAACGCCATGTGGCTCAGGCGGCCGCCGAGTTGCAGGTCGACGCGGCCTGGTTCGAGACGGCCTGGCGGGCGGCTGCCAGTCAGGGAGAGCTTTACCAGAAAGTCCGCGCACGGCAGGAACGGGCGGGCGTGGGGCCGGGCGCGGTTCCGCGGGTGGATGTCACCGTGGCCATCGCAGGCTTGCGGGAACGGCTGGCTGTCCACCGCCCCGGCTTGCGGCTGGCCTCTAGGCTCGCTCGAACAGGTCGAGCCGGTACTTTTCCTCCTTGCGCCCGGACAGGTGCCGCAACGGGCTCGGGTCCGGGCGAGCCAGCTCCAAAAACGTCTCGTGAACCTCGTCGCCCGTCAGAGGATAATCGTGGACTTCGGGTGTCCAGTGAACCAGCAGGAGATGCCCGGCCGGTGCCAGTTGCCTGACGGTCAGATCGCGGAGCTTCCGCAGGTCGGGCATCGCGAGGTAATAACCGACCTCGGAAACCACGATCAGGTCGAACGGACCTTCGGGAAATTCGACCGGCAAGGTGCGCTGCTGGAACCGGACGTTGTCCAAGGCGGCGCAACGCTCGCGGGCGGCCCGGAGCGCCCGTTCGGAGAGGTCGACCGAAAGCAGACGTCCGCACCAGCCGGCCAATTGGGCGGTGAGGATGCCGATGGAGCAGCCCGCTTCAAACGCCGAAGGGTACAGCGGACGCGGCAGAGCGGCGAGGGTCGCGGCGTACTTGGCGGCCTCGTACGGACTGGAGGCGAACTTCCAGGGGTCCGGGTTGGCGCGATACACGTCGTCGAAGTAACGCGAGGAGAGGGTGTCGGGGGCGTTGGGGTTGGGCATGGTGAGTGGCGGGTTAGCTGCTCCTCTGGCAACGGCCGGAATTTATCCACAGATTACGCAGATTTTAGGAAGGAAGAGACTGCCAAAGCTTTTCCTCCTGTCTGTCATCTGCGGAAATCTGCGTAATCTGTGGATAAATCTGCCTCTCACCTCCCCGCCGGCCACATGGCGGACGCCGTGCGCGTGTCTTCGAGGACGTGCCGGCCGATCCGCTCGATCACGGTGTCCGGGGCGGGCTGGCGCAGGTACATCGTCAGGTCGCGCACCATCCGCCCGAACGGATCGGGCCGCATCATCCCGCGCGCGCCGACCATGCGCTGCGTTTCGCGGATCACGTCCTGGCTGATGGCCTCGATGGCGGTGCGCGTCATCGCCGCGTAGACGGTGATCGCGGGACTTTCGTCCGGGGGGCGCTCCCAGGCCGCCGCCGCGCCTTGCAGCCAGAGGTTGCCTGACTCGATGGCCATGGCCATCTGCGAGGCGCGCAAACGTTGCGGGAAGTAGTCCGTGCGGCCGAGCCGTTGCAGGTAAAAACGTGCCGCGTCGTAGAGCGCCTCCGCGCCGCCGAGCTGCACGGCGGCAAAGCGGATCGCGCCACCGTTGAACCACGGATCGCGGTAATAAGCGTCCGGCGGGCCGATCAGGTCTTCCGGGCCGAGTTCGACCCCGGTGAAATCCACGGCGGCGCTGACGGTGGACTCCATACCGACGGGCTGCCACCAGCCATGGTCGATGCCCAAGTCAACCCGGTCCATGGGCACCACGCACATCTGCCAGCCGCCGCCGGGCAGCCGGCCGGTGATGATCGGCCGCGTGACGTGACCCGCCCCCGAACAAAAAAGCTTGCTGCCTTCGAGGCGGAAGCGGCCCGCGCCGAGGTCCACGAAGCGGATGCCGCCCGCTTCCTCGGCGTTCCACACGCCGAAGATCCGCCGCTCTCGATGGACTTCATCCGCCGCCCGGGTCAGTTGTTCGTCCGAACCGAACAGCGCGATCAGCGACAGGGCGTTCACGTGACCCTCGTAGAGGCGTCCCGCCGGCAGGCTGCCGCGGCCGATGTGCTTGAGCAAACGCAGCAGCGGCAGCGCCGCGCCGGGACCCGCGTGAAGACCGTCGCCGCCGAGTTCACGCGGCAGGGCGCTGGCGAGCAGTCCGGCGTCGGCGATCCAGCCGAATTCCTGAACCGGAAATCCAGGCGTCTCCCGGCTCGCCGGTCCGGCCGAAGGCTCGTCGAGGCGGGCGGCGTGCTCCGCGCAACGTTTCGCCACGGTCGCCGCCCGTGCCAACAGGTCGTTGGCGGCGGCGGGGTCGAGGGTGGAAGGCGGTGAGTGCACGGGGATCGTAAAAAGGGACAAAGCGCATACGTTTTCTCCGGACAGATGGCCGCAAGTGATTTGTCTCCGGCGCCCCCGGACAGGAGGCCGGGGATCAACGACGGTGATGCTTGCTGCGGCGTTGGCGCGGCACGGGGGCGGCACCCTCCCGATCCTCCCCGTGGCCGAGCAAGTCGGCACGGGCACCTTGCCAGAAGCGAAAGTAGCCCGACTCGGCGTGCGGCAGGGTCTGCACGTCTTCCTCTCGCCAGATCAGGTGCAGGCGGATGCCCACGCGCTCCAGCCGCGTCCGCAACGCCGGCAACTGTTCCCACAAAGGACCCACGGCCGGACGCATCGCCACCACCGTCCGCAGACCGTGCGCCCCGACCCAGAGGGCGAGCCCATCGGACAGGGACGTGGTTTCTTCAAAGGCCGTGCCCGCGCCGAAGTGTTCCCCCGCGCGCCGCAGCCCGTCGCGCAACGTTGTCTCCAGATAACCGCGCCGCACTTCGCTGATGCCGTCGCCCGCGTCCATCCCCGCGAAGACGCCCGCCGGGCGCAGACCTGCCAGGGCCGCGGCGGTTTCCACGCACAGGTCGTCGCCGTGTACCCACAGCCCGGTTGGCGCGGGAAGGTCTGCTGGCAGCGCGGTGTCGCCGGCGTCTTCCGGCTCCTCCGGGCGCGGCGTTTCCGGCAGGTCCACCCGGGCGGGTTGTGCGAGCTTGTCGTCGAGCTGCTCCAGGCCGCCGCCGTGGGCCGCGAGCAGGTCGGGCGCGGCGTAGCGCTCCAGGTTGGAACGGCGTGTCAGGTAGGGTTTGCCCACGGTCTGGACGCCTGCCACCCAGCGCCAGGAAAGCGTGTTGGAAGCCGGGTCGGCGTCGAGCAGGTGGCGATAAAAGAAGTCCGCGCCGAGTTCCCAGGGCAGCTTCTCCGTGTGAATCCACCAGCCAGCGAACCACATGCGCGCGTGGTTGTGCAGGTAGCCGGTCGTAAGCAGCTCGTCAGCGAAATAATCCATGATCTCGACGCCGCTGCGGCCGGCCTCGATCTCGGCGATGCGCTTGGCCTGGTAACCGCGCAGTTCCCCGCGTCGGCGCGCGGCGTCGGCGCGGTAGTCGGTCCACACGGACGGGCGCAGTTCCAGCCAGCTCTTCCAGTACCGCCGCCAGAGGATCTCCTGCACGAACTTTTCCACGCGCGGGAACGGATGCGCGGCCAGCGTGGCGGCGATCAGCTCGTACTCGGTGACCAGCCGCTGGCGGACCGCGGGCGACAGGCGCGAGACGGCGCGGTGGCCGGGGCGCACGCCGTTGCGCGCTGCGTCGTAGGCGGGGACTCGCGGCAGGAACTCCTCCCAGGCGCGCAGGGCCTCGTCACGGGTGCGCGGGAAGGCGGCGGGCTGATCGGCGGTGACGGTTTCCTGGTCGGCGCTCATGGAAGGATGCCAGAGAGAACGCCGCCGGGCCGCCGGCAAGATGCTTTCTTTTCCTTGTGCAAAATCATCAATCTTAGGTATCGGCGGGAACGTATAACCTATCCACCGTTCCCAGATCACGGCCCGGACACGCAAGAGCGGCGTGACTTCCCCAACCACCCGGGACCAGGAATGATGGCTGCGGACCGTCCCACCTATGACCTATCCCACTCTCCCGACGAACACCGAACCCCTCGAGCTCTGGGGCGGCGTGGAATGCACCGTCAACCGCGTGGGCGACCGGTTCTTCGACCAGATGGAACGCAACGGCCACGCCTGGCGGGACGACGACCTGGAACGTTTTGCCGCGCTGGGCTTGAAAGCCCTGCGTTACCCGCTGTTGTGGGAACGCTTGGCCCCGGAGTACCCGCTGGTCACTGACTGGTCGTGGGCGGACCGCCGCTTGCACCGGCTGCGGGAATTAGGCATCCGGCCGATCATCGGCCTGGTGCACCACGGCAGCGGGCCGCGGCGTACCCACCTGCTCGATCCCGGCTTTGCCGAAGGTCTGGCCGGCTTTGCGCGGCAGGTGGCCGAGCGCTTCCCGTGGGTGGAGGATTACACGCCGGTCAACGAACCGCTCACCACGGCGCGCTTCAGCGCGCTCTACGGTCACTGGTATCCACACGCCTACGATTCCCGCAGCTTCGCCCGGGCGTTCTTCAACCAGTGCCAGGCCGTGGCGCTCTCCATGCGCGCCGTCCGCGCGGTCAACCCGGCGGCCCGGCTCGTGCAAACGGAGGACCTGGGGAAAACCTTCAGCACCGCGGCCCTAGCCGAGCAGGCCGAGTTCGAGAACCAACGCCGCTGGCTGACCTTCGATCTGCTGGGCGGCCACTTGAACGAGAAGCATCCCATGTGGAGCTACCTGCGGGAGGCCGGGGTATCGTCCGAGGAGCTGGGCCGCTTTTTGGATGATCCCTGCCCGCCCGACGTGCTGGGCATCAACCACTACGTCACCAGCGAACGCTTCCTCGACGAGCGGCTGGATCGCTACCCCGCCTACGCCCACGCCGGCAACGGCGAAAGAGCGTACGCCGACATGCCCGCCGTCCGGGCGTCCGCCCAGGGGGTGAGCGGTGCCGGCCGCCTTTTGCGCGAGGCGTGGGAGCGTTACCGGCTGCCGCTGGCGGTCACGGAAGCCCATCTCAACTGCACGCGCGAGGAGCAGATGCGCTGGTTCGTCGAGATCTGGCGCGACGCCCGCGCGTTGCGCCAGCAGGAGGGCGTGGACGTGCGGGCGGTCACCTTGTGGGCGCTGCTGGGCGCGTTCAACTGGACCAACCTGCTGACCCGCGACGATCCCGACAGCTACGAACCCGGCGCTTTCGACCTGCGCGCCCCCGAGCCGCGCCCGACCGCGCTCGCTACCCTCGCCCGGACCCTGGCCCGGGACGGCGACACGGATCATCCCGTCCTGCGAATCCCGGGCTGGTGGAAGCGTCCGGAGCGCTTTGCCTGCGAGCCGGCAAACGCTCACCAAGCCCTTACTCCTGCCGTCCTCCAGACGAAAAACCCGGCCGATCCTACCTCCTCGCCGCTTCTCGTCGTCGGAGCGGACCCCGCGCTTGCCCACGCGCTCGAGCTGATCTGCCGGGAACGTGTGTTGCCCGTCGAACTGTCTGACCCTCGTCGTTTGAATGGGATCAACCGGGTAGCTGTACAAAGCCTGCTTACCTCCACGGCTCCCTGGGCCGTCATCCACGCACCCGATGAGGTCGAACGACTTGCCGGGAGCACGAGTCCCGAAGTCGACGCGCACGAAGCCGGGGTCGCCTCTTCCCTCTTGGCGCAGGCGTGCGCGGAACGCGGCATCCCGTTGCTGATCCTTCTCTCCGGCCAACGAACTGATCAATCGACGGTTGCGGCTGCGATGAACGCGGTGGAAGCAGCGGACCGGGCTTTCACCGCTTGCCCATCGGCCTTGGTGGTGCGCACCGATGTACGCTTTGGTCCGTGGGATGGTGACGATTTGGTGTTGGCGGCAGTACGAGCCTTGGCGGCCGGCGAGCCGAGCGACTTGCCTGCGGATCGTTCCTTCACGTTGACCTACTTGCCCGACTTTGTACAAGTCTGCCTCGACCTGCTGCTCGATGGCGCGACCGGGACGTGGAACCTGTCGAACGCAGGCGCGCTGGACCAGGAGATGTTCGACGCCTGCGCGTCGGAGATCGCCTCCCGCGCCCCGGAGGTAGTGTCCGGGAGTTTGCCAAAAGAAGTGCCTTCCCTCCTGCCTTCCACGCTGGTTGCTGGTCAGTCCGCTGCCCTGCTGCCCTCTTGGCAGTCGGCGTTGAGGCGTCTGATCCGGACTCACATGTGAAGTGCCGGTGGTGCGAGCGGCCGCGCGGCGCAGGAAGTTTTTGAGCGAGCGACGAAGCTCCTTGTCGAAGCGCTTAATTCTGGCATCATATCTGCCTATCAGTGTATCATGGTAGAAGCACCCGCCCACTTCCTCGCATGCCGTCAGTCCATCCACCTGTGTTCTCATCGCGGTGCGAACGTGAAGTGGCTAAAGACGGTGGACCACAGAGAATCGAGCGGAGCCGGGAACTTTTACAACCTACCGATGCACAACATCTCAGGGCGGTTAGCTCAGCGGTAGAGCGGCTTGTTTACACCGAGTTGGAGCAGTTTATCTCACCTCGCGTCCACCTTATCCCACGCGGTCTTTAGCTCTGTAGGTCAAGGGGATGCGGCGGGTTGTCCTCATCTCAATATGCGCTCAATCACTCCCATCTGAGCGGCGCAAGTGGATAAAGAAGTGGACAAAGGATCATCTTCGCTCATCCGCATATCGTCAGGGAACATCCATGAACGCCTACCTCATCGACGCCAACACGCTGCTGGTGCCCTTCCGGGCCTTGCGGTAAGTGGGCCGCTGACAATCATCCGGCGTGGTGACGATGAACGCGCAAAATCCAGAGACGGGACCGGCGGCATCAGGGCTGCCGTCGCGGCAGGCGGCGTGGAGTGAAGCGGTCGTTCTACTGGCGCGGGCGGCACGACTGACGGCGGTCTTTCGGCGGCTGTTCTGGGTGGCCGCGGCCGGTTTGGGTCTGACGGGGATGGTGGTGGTGTACGGGGACTGGGAGGCGCATCCCGGCTGGTGGGTGGGATGGGCGGTCGTGGGACAAACGTGGATGGCCGCCGCCGCCTGGTGGGCCTTGCGGGTGTACGGACGAGCGGAGGAGTTGGAACAGGAGGCGGCGCGAGCGGCCCCGGCTCTGGCAGACAGCCTTGATGGACACCGGTGACGAGCCGACACCCGATGCACCGGCGAGCGCCAGAGCAACGTGCGACACCCCGCCGGCCACTGCTTTTTTCGCCACTCCTGGACGGGGCAAGTTCCTCTCGCCTGACTGCCAGCCTCTTCCAACCGTCTTGCGAGCTTTTGCCATCCGCAAAAGAAAACCCCGCCGCCGGGATCGGACCGGGGCGGGGCTGTTGTGAGATGAGGCGACGGCGAATCACAACCCGAACGCCTGCCTGACCTCTGGCTGTTCGTCCAGTTGGCAATCGAACACGAAGCAGCACGCATCGTCACCCACGGCTTACCGGATGAAATCCTCCGGTTCGACGTGGGCCAGCAACGCCGCTGGACGGATCATCGCGGCACCAACGCCGCTAAATCTCACCGTGAACGAGCTTGCTTCTCCTTTTCCGAGCGGCGGTCGAAGACGAATCGGCTGCTCGAACGGTGGTTCATTGGCTTCATCGCGCTCATCGCGCCGCCGGTCTTCCGCCTCGATCACATCACGCAGCAGGCAGTTGAACGAATCATCACCGTGCGGAGCTACGTCGTAGCCTTCACGCGCCAACGCGGGCTTGCGGCGGCGGTGAAAAACGGCGCGCGGAGGGGGGCTGTACGGACATCCTTGAACGCTCCCAAACGTCCCCGAACGATCGTTGTGTTGCTCGAAACGGAAGATTGCGGCAAGTTGCTTTCGCGAAAGGAATGTCTTCCCATGTCACCCGCTCCCGCTTACCAGCCGCCTTCGCCAGACGATTTTCCGCTTGCTGCCAATCAGGGCTTCGGAGCGGTGGGTCGCTTTTGCCGGGCCGTCTCCAGTGTGGCAGGCGGGTGTTCGAGCCGGACCCGGACTGCTGAGCAAAGTCTTCAGGAAGGGAGCAGCGGCGGCGCAGCCTGTGTTGCTGCGGCCCCATAAAAACTCCCGGCATCTGACGGACCGTCCTTGGCGGATGGCTCTGTGTGGACAGCGCGACGGCTTTCGAGATCAGGTACCGGGAGCATGACGACGGCGGCGATCCGGTCGAACTGGTCGGTCCGCTGATCGGCCCTCACCGCTTCCGCACCGTCGCGGAGGCTTACCGCTACTGGAAACGCAGCTTTGCGCCCCTCTGCGATGCGCCCTTGAAGGTTTACGTCTCTCGAGAGGACGAGGGGTGAGCGGTTGGGAGTGGTAAGCCAGCGGAAGGCCCGTTCCCCGCACAGGCTGACGTGTCCGGTCGTAAAGCAACGGCGCGTGCTCCGGTCGGAGCGCCGTGCCGTTAGAAGCGCCGCGTGATCCGCGGCGCGGGAGCTTTGGCGACTTCGCTGCCGGCGGCTGGCGCGGGCTTCGGCGGGCAAGGTTCCTGTGGCGGGGCGCGGCGCTCGCCGGCGGCGGGGCGTTGTCTCTCGCCTGAAGACGCTTGACGTGAAGCCCCCGCGCCGAGGCCATGAGGCGGGCCAGCAAGGCACGCCGGGTGGCCGGCGGCCGGTAGGAGGAAGGCGCTGGCATGGCTAGGACTACGCGGCGCGGTGACGCCGACGCATCACCAGCACGCCCATGCCCACGACGCCAAGGCCCGTCAGTGCCCAGGTGGACGGCTCGGGCACCAGGTTGACCGCGTCGATGTTCTGCGTGCCGGCAAGCTCGACGCGGAAGGTGTAGGTGCCCGCGGCCAAGTTGTTGGCGGCAAAGGAGTTGATCTCCCAGCCGGGATTGGCGCTCAACGCCGCGCCGGTCGCCGTGGTGTCGCCGTAGCTGGTCAGCACGTTGGTGCCGGTCGTACCCGTGCCCGCGTAGATGTCGATGCGGCTCGTGTTGCCGGCCGTGAAGTTCGCCACGGTGCCCGCTTGGTTGCCGCCCGTGTCGCGGATGCCCAGCGCGTAGGAGCCGGAAAGGTTCGTGGTTGCGGTGAGCGTGAAGGTTTGCGTGATGATCGTAAAGCCGTTCACGTCGTTGGTGCCGTCAAAGAAGTGGTTGCCGCCCGTGTCCGTGTTCTGGTTGGCGGTAGCCCCGGTGGCGGTCGAGCCGCCGCTGTATGCCCCGTTGAAGGGCGCGAGGTTGGGGAGCGCAAAGCCGGTGCCGGTGGCTGATCCCTGTTGGATGTCGGTGTTGCCCGAGATCAAGGCCCAGCCGGGTACGGTCACGCCGGGGTTGGTGCCGTTGGCAAAGGCGGTGCCGTTGCCGTTCTCGAACCCGCCGTTGAGCAGCAGGTTGACGGTGGCGTGGGCGGGGGTGGCGGCGAGCAACGCAGCACACGCGAGCGGGAAGAGACGGAGAAGTTTCATAGGTTTCATGTGGTGAGACGATACAAAGCAGCACCGATGCCAAACAAACCCCCGCACGGATGGGGAGCTTCCCCCAAATTGATCCACGCCAAATCACCAGCACCTGGAACACCGCCGGTCGGTGGCAAGCGGTCGCGTAGATCAAAGCCCCTCAGTTTTGCCCGGACTGCTCCAGCCGCTGTAGGAACCGCCGGCGCACGGCTTGGATGCTGGCCAGTTCGTCGTCCGTGATGACCTGCTCTGTCTCTGCCAGCGCGTCACGCTCGGTAACATTCAATTGCAAGCTCATCGCGTGGCCTCCTTTCTCCTCTTGGCGCTCTGGTTCTGGCCCGTCGCCATGTATCGGTCGTAAAGGTCCGCCAGCGTAACGCGGTCCATCCCTCCTGCGGTGCGGTCCACTTCGTGGTGGAGGTCTGCCAGCTTCCGCTTGACCGTCGCGCGGTCGGCGGTGTCGAGGCTGCGACACACTTCCTGGCGGTGGTACAGTTTGATGTCTAGGCAGCCCCGGCAGGGGCGGCAGAACTTAGCCTAAGGCGTGAGCCGTGGGAAAAGAACAAAAAACGGGTCCGCCCCGGCAGGGGCGGCAGAAAACCGGCCGGGTGGTCCCGGCACGAGGGCGTCCTTTCTTCCGCCCCTGCCGGGGCTAGGCTCACGAGGCATCGTCTCCCCACGGCTCACGCCGTGGGCTGCACTCTTCCGCCCCTGCCGGAGCTGAAAACTTGCCAAACTGTACCACTACCCACTTCCTTGCCAGGACGCTTTATTCTGGCATAGTATGTCCCTGTTGGGATGTAGCGGTAGAGGCACTCGCCCACTTTCTCAAATGCTGCTGTCTTGCTCTCTAGTGCGCTCCTAGGTATCTGAAGCGTAAAGTGGACAAGAGCGAAATGAAGCGATGCCAAAACAGTCACAAGCGCCTATGATTCAGTTGGTTAGGGCGGTTAGCTCAGCGGTAGAGCGGCTCGTTTACACCGAGTTGGTCGGGGGTTCGAATCCCTCATCGCCCATGGTTCCACGACCGAATGCACGTGGAACTTTCGCCGTAAGATGCTACTTTAAGAGCGAATCTATGATCAAAACTCTACTCGCTACTACGGGCGTGGTTCTTTTGGCCGCGTCCGGGTTGCAGGCTGCGCCCCAAGGAAGATTTGGTGGTGCTCACGGCGCTTCCGCCGGCAACGGTGCCAGGGCTCAAGCCCGGCCTTCGGCAAACTATTCTCGTGGCTACCGTGGAGGCCGCTACGGCTACCGCGGGGGGTATGGCGGCTACCGTCATCGCTACTACCTCGGCGGCATCCCGTACTTCTACGATCCGTTCTTCTTCGGCTTCGGCTACGGTTACTACGGCGGATTCTACGGCGGTCCGGCTGGCTACGGGCCATACGGCTACAACAACGGCGCGTACGACGGCCGTGTGGTCGACGGACAAAACCAAAATCGCAACGTCGGCGACGCGCCGGATCCTTCCGCGTTGCCGAAAGAGGTGCAAAAGCAGCTCTCCAAGCGCGGGTATTACCGGGGGAGCATCGACGGGGAATTTGGCCCCGCCAGCAAGAGTGCTCTGACGCGCTTCCAGCAAGACAACCACTTGCGCGCGACCGGGCGGGTCGACGGCGCGACGCTCAAGGCGCTCGGCTTCGAAGATCGCGACGGTTCCGACCGCGAATAGCTTCTGGCACCTCGTTGGTCTTTTGATGCGGCCTGCTCCTGCGAAGGGGCGGGCCGCATTGCATTTGTCCGCTCGTCAAGGCGTCGGGGTTTCCTCGCCTGGAGCAGACGGACTTGGGAAAACCGTCGGCGGGATGGCCTCCTCGGCCACCGGAGTCGGGGACGCGACTGCCTCGCTGCTTGGCGGGGCGGGGGATGAACGCTGCGGCCAGAGCATCCATCCGCCGACGGCTGCCACCCCGACGAGCCCGGCCACTCCTGCCGCCACCCACGCCGGTGAAACACGCCGTCGCGGGTTGCCTGACCGTGCAGGGGCCGGCGACGGAACAACGCCGTCGCGGGGCCGGAGGAGTTTGGTGCGGATCGTGGGAGCCATCCGGACCGACGCGGCCTCCAGGGAAACCGTGCTGGCCACGCCGGCCGCTTGTTCCGATGAAGGCACCATCGTCGCGCCGGCGGCCGGATCGGCGAACGGAACCGGCGGGACGTGCCCGGAAGGCCGCGGAAGCTCCTCGCGGCGGAGGCCGCTGGCGGCGAGCAAGGCATCGAAAAGCTCCTGCTCGTGGCGGAAGCCCGGGTTTGGAGACAGGGCACGCCGCAAAAGATCGTTGGCCTCTTCGCCGAGCATCGGCAGCGGCGGCGCCTCGCGCCCGTTCTTCTCCGTCGCGGACGGCACGGTGCCGTTGAGCATCTCGTACAGAAGCGCACCGAGCGCGTGGAAGGGACTTCCTGCGACCAGGCCGCGCATGCTCGACGGGGTGTCCCGCCCGGGTCCGGCGGCGGGGGGAACGAGCGTCATCGCGTCCGCCCAGGCGGGTGTCCGGCCCGGCTCGCGGGCGGGATAAATCGCATCAATCTTCAATCCGAACTCCGGCCACTGCGCCAGCGGACGGTCAACCATCGCACGGATGGCCCGCGCCTTGTCGCCCGCGAACGCCGCCGGGAAGTGCACGAGAATCTGGTGCGGGGCGAGCTGGAGCCGGGGCAGGCCATTGGCGCTGCCGTGGGCCGCCGCGGCGCTGGCGTCCGCGAGCAGGCGCAACGCCTCCGGCAGCTCCAACCGCCCCCGGTGGCGCAAGAGGTCCACGAGCGTGAATCCGTTGATCCACTCCGACGCCACAAACCGGTAGCCGCGGGCCTGGTCCAGCGCGAAGACCTCGACCAGGTGCGGGTGCGGCGCGGCCCGCAGTCTTCGCAGATCGCCCCGGAGGTGGTGGAACTCCAGTCGGCCCAGTCCGAGATCGGGCCGGACCACTTTGACCGCGACGGGCCGGTCGCCGTGCCACGCGTCCGTGGCGCGGAACACCTGCCCCGTACCGCCGACCCCGACGGACTCCAGCAAGCGAAACCGTTCCGCGAGGGTCTCCCCGGCCGACGGCGGGGGATCTTGCGGCGAGACTTCCGGCAAGTCGGGGGCGACCGTCTCGGCGGCGGCGAGGTCCTCCGCCGGGACCGTCGCCGACCACACGGCGGCGTCTTCCCGCGCCATGGATTGGGAGACGGCGGCGGACGGCTCCGTGGCCAAGGCTTCCAGGCACGTTTCGATCTCGCGCCGCAGCTTGCCCGGGTCCTGCGGGCGGTCGGCGGGCGCTTTGGCCAACATGCGCCCGAGCAAATCCTGAACGCGGGCGTGCGTCTCCCTGACCGCCACCCAGGGAGGCGCGGAGTGGAGGTGCTGGGAGCTGATCCACGCGAGCGAACCCGAAAACGGGGGCTGCCCGGTCAGCATGAACCAGAGCGTCACGCCGAGGGAATAGATGTCGGACCGGCTGTCGAGGTCACGTTCCTCGATCTGCTCGGGGCTGGCATACTGGGGCGTGCCGACAAAGCCGGACAGCGTGATCTGCGCCGATTGGTCCACGAGCACCGCCCGGCGCGCCAGCCCGAAGTCGATCACCTTGACCAGGAGCGATTCCTCGTCGTCCTCGCGCACGACCATCAGGTTCGCCGGCTTGATGTCCCGGTGGACGAGTTCTTGCTTGGCGGCGGCCCCGAGCGCCCGGGCGACCTGCGCGGCGATGCCGAGCGCCTCCGCGACCGGGAGCGGTCCGCGGCGGAGCACGAGATCCTCGACGGTCTCGCCGTCGACGAACTCCATCGCGTAGAAATAACTCTGCTCGTCGCTGCCGAGGTGGTAGACGCTCGCGATGTTGTGGTGCCGCAACGCGGCGGCGGCGCGGGCCTCGCGGACGAACCGGGCGCGGGTGTGCTCGTCGTGGAGGTTGAGCGCGCTGACCACCTTCAAGGCCACCGGGCAGCGCAGGTTGTTGTCGATGGCCTTGTACGTCACGGCCATCGCGCCGCGTCCCAACTCCCAGAGCGAGCCGTCGTCGCGCCGGAGGATCTGGTAGTGCTGGAAGGTTTCCGTCTCCATGGGCGGGCCGCAGCCGGGAACGGTCCCTTTATCCCCCGGGCGCGGCCGGGTGTCGATCTTCTTTCACGGCGGGGCCGGTGGGCACGATGCCGAACTCCTTCGCGAGCACGCCCGACAAGGTTTCCATCGGCAGGCCGAGCACGTTGGTCCAGGAACCCTCGAACGCGGCGATGATGCGTTCGCCGTGTTCCTGCGCCGCGTACCCGCCGGCCTTGTCCAGCGGGTTGATCACGCGCAGGTAGGCGTCGATTTCCGCGCTGGAAAGTGGGTGAAACCGCACCCGGGTTTCCTCGACGAAGCACACGACCTGCCCCCGCGCGGGACAGGCCAGGCACACGCCGGAATACACCGCGTGCCAGCGTCCCGCGAGCGAGGCCAGCATGGCGGCGGCGGCCGGTAGGTCGGCCGGTTTGCCGAGCGCGCGTCCTTCGAGGCAGACGAGGGTGTCCGTGCCGAGAACGGCCGCGCGTGGGTGGTGCGCCCACAAGGCGGCGCTTTTCAACCGGGCGTTGAGGAGCACCAGTTCGCGCACGGTGAGCCGCCCGTCGGTCGATTCTTCCACCTGCGTGGGGACGACGAGCGCGTCGTACCCGTATTCGGCGAGGAGCTGGCGGCGGCGGGGGGAGGCGGAGGCGAGCACCAGCGGCGGGGGGACGGCGGCGGACGTGTTCTTCACCATGCCGGGTGATAGCCGAAATCAGGGAAACGCCCCAGCGGAAACCACGAAAACCACGGGGTTTGAATGAAATCGTGAGGTTTTTGGAAAAAAGAACTTGGCAACCGCCCCCAAGCTCTGGCAAAGATGCACAGATTGGCGGGCATAGCTTAGTGGTAAAGTTCCAGCCTTCCAAGCTGGCCAGGCGGGTTCGATTCCCGCTGCCCGCTCTGAATTCAACAGCCAAAACCAGTCGAACACCAACGAACCATCAATAAAGCGATGCGAAAAACGATCCCTGTCAGCCGCGGCCTCACGTGGGCCTTCGCCGCCTTGCTGGCGGTTGCGACCACTCCCACGAGCCACGCGGCGAGCGAAAGCGCCGCTGCCCGCAGCACACTCAGTTCCGAGCTGCCCGCCGGCGTGACCCTCGCCAGGGCGAGCGTTGACCAGACCGCCGCGGCCGTCCGTTCCTCCGTGGCCAAAGACCCCGGCATGGGCGTGTCCATCCTGACCACCGCCATCATGGCAAAGACGCCCAAGCAGGGACAAGGAGAACTGAGCTGCGAGAACCTGGCGAAGCTGACCCGCGCCGCGGTGGCCTCGGATATGCAGCAGGCGAGCATACTGGTGGAGCGGGCTTCTTCCATGCGTCCCGACTGCGCTGACAGCCTGAACAACCTCCTGTATGCCGGTGCGAATGATCACGGCACCACCGGCGTGCCCGGCCTCTTCGCCACCGCGGACGACTTCGCGTTCGGCGTGGGCTTCGGCCCCGGTTTCCCCGGCAGCCCCGGCTTCGTCGGCAGCCCGCCCAGCGGTTCCGTCGCGTTGCCGGCTCCCAGCGCCACCCCGGTGACCTCGACGACGAACGGCTGATCGAAAGCCCATTCTCTTCCGAACGGCCCTTGCGACCCTCCCGTCGCAAGGGCCGTTTTCGTCTCTCCACCGTCGATCCGTTCTCCGTCTCCTCTTTTGAACGCCATCTACGCGGGGCTGATCTGTCTGGCCCTGGCCGTCATCGAGTTCCTGACCGGCGGCACGCGGCTGGTCTTCAGCCTGCCGGCCTACGGCCTTCTCGCCCTGGCCGGGCTGCTGTCCCTGGTCGACTTCCGCAAGCCGAAACCGCCGGCCAACGGCTTGTGCCTGGTCTCCTCGGCGATTTTCTTCGGATACATCCTGGTCCGCACCTTGACTTCAACGGTCGCCTACCTCGCGTGGTACGACCGTTTTATGGTGCTGGCCGCCCTGGTGGTTTACCTGCTGACGGCGTGCCTGTTGACCGATCCCCGCCGCCGGCTCTGGGTGCTGGCCGCGCTGCTGGCGTTGGCCCTGGTCAACCTGTTCGTGGGTGGCAAGCAGTTCGCGAGCGGTCAGGGATACATGCTCTTCGGGTTCCTGCGCTCGGCGCAGTACGCGGGACGCGCGAGCGGTCTCTACATCTGTCCGGACCACCTGGCTGGCTACCTGGAAGTCGTCGGCTGCCTCGGGCTGTCGGTCGCGCTGTGGAGCCGGAACCGTCCCTGGGTCAAGCTGCTGACCGGTTACCTGTCGCTCTGCTGCTTCGCGGGGCTGCTGCTCACCGCGAGCCGCGGCGGCGTGCTGAGTACGGCGGCGGGACTGGGGGTCCTGACGATCCTCGGATTGCTGCGCGTGCGCGCCACTTCCCCCGGGGCCTTGCTCCTGACGATCCTGTCCCTGGTGGTGGTGGTCGCGGTGGCGGGGGCGGGGATCGGCGTGGCGTTGCGCCACAACACCATGCTCGAAGAACGGGCCAAGGGGCTGCTCGACCGGCGCGACGCCCGGCTGATGCTCTGGCCGTCCGCCGTCGAGAATTTCCAGGTGAGCCCGGTTTTTGGCACCGGGTCGGCGACGTTTCTCTACTACGGAAGGAAGTTTCGTGATCCGCGGGTGCAGTCGGACCCGGTGCGGCCGCACAACGACTACCTAGAGCTGCTGGCGGAGTACGGCGCGGTCGGGGCGGCGGCCTTCCTGTTGTTCCTCGGTGCTCACCTGCGCTGGGGATGGCGGGCGTTCCGGCATCTCTCCCTGCGCGGGGGCGGGGAAGGCGGAGGAAGCAACGCCGCGGCCTGGAACATCGGTTCACTCGCGGCCGTGGCATGCATCACGGTGCATTCCGTGGTGGACTTCAACCTCCACATCCCCGCGAACACCCTGTTGATGGCGTTCGTTTTCGGCCAGTTGGCCAACCCCGGCCGCGCGCTGGCGCCCGGCGATCAACCGGCGCGGCGGCGCTTCGTTGACCTGCTGCCGCGCCTCGCCTTGCCCGCGCTGTCGGTGTGGCTGCTGGCCGAGGCGATGCCGAAGCTGCCGGGTGAATACTTCGCCGAACAGGCCCGGGTCGCCCTGCGCGAGGACCACGAGGTCGCGGCGATCAACTTCGCCCGCCGGGGGATCGAACGCGAGCCGGACAATCCTTTGCTCTATTACTATCTGGGTGAGGCGCGCCTGCGGGTCGCGGAGCACCGGGAGGCCACGGGGGCGGTGGGTCCCGCCGATCCCATCGACGTGTCCTACCGCATGGATGCGCTCGAAGCACTGCGCCGCGCCGCCGAACTCGCCCCCGACGACAGCGTGGTGCTCATGCGGCTCGGCGAAACGCTCACGCGCCTGGGCGACCTGGATGAGGCCGGCACCGTCTTTGACCGACTGAAAGCCTGGGACCCCAACTCGGGCATCGCCCAGACCTACTATGGCTTCTATCTGCAACGCGCCGGCCGTTTCGTCGAGGCGGAAGCCGCTTACCGCCGCGCGCTCAGTCTCGATCCGAAGCCGGCGGCCAGCACGGGCCTGGACCAGATCCTGCGCGAGCGCGCGGCGACCGGCCCGCCGACCGGCTAAAGCGTTCCCCGGGGCCTCCTTCCGCGAAAGACGGCTCTTCAGGTCAATTACCCTCACAGATTGTTGTTGCTCCGGAGAACTTTTTCCCGCTACTCTCCCGCCACCGAACGCGCTGGCGCTTCCCTCGACGGGAAGCGGCGGCCCCCGTGGCACGCTGCCAGAAGAGGGGTGAAGCCCGCCCGGTTAAGTATAGCTCCTGCTACTGCCATCATTTATTCATGAATAAAAAGCAAACCACCCGGCTCGCATGCTCGCTGCTGCTCCTCGCCCAAGCTTCCTGGGGGCTCCCGCTGGCCCGGGCGGGCTTCGATCTGAAGGACACCGTCGACAACAAGGGTAGCGACGTGGGCGAGGGCAACTTCGGCCGCAAGAAACTGACGCTCACGGGGGATGTCCGTATCGGCTACGACGACAACCCGCTGGCCCGGCCCGACGACGTGACGGTGATCAACGCGGCCGGACGCCGCGTCAGCGTGAACAATGACCACGACGGCAGCGTGTTTTTCAACGCGGACGTGGGCGCTTCCTACTCCCTCGCGAACACGCGCTTCACGTTGACGCTCTCCGGCGACATTGGCGTGACCTACTACCTCGACCGGGAAGGTCGTAACTACGACATCAACGGCGCCCTGACGCTGCGTTCGACCTACAAGATCACGCCGCGCCTCTTCCTGGAAGTCACGTCGTACAACGCCTACGTTTCCGACGGGGATTACGGTGCCACGAACCTCACCGGGTTCAACACCGTGCTCGGTCAGTCGGGGCGCACCTCGGCCGATGTGAACGGCGACTATTTCTACACGACGACCGGCTTCGGTCTGACTTACCAACTCACTCCCCGGGTTTCGCTGGTGACCGGCGGCAACCTCGTGGCGTTCGCCTACGAGGACGAACCGTACAAGACCGACGAGGATCGCCTCGAGCTTTATTTCTCGGAGCAGCTTCGGTACTCGCTCCTGCCGCAGTTGACGCTCACGGCCGATTACCGCTTCGGCTACGTCGGTTACTTCAACGTCAGCAATGACTCGTACACGCACTTCGTGCTCGGCGGCCTGGACTACATCTTCAACCAGCGTCTGCGCGCCACCGTGAACGCCGGTGCCGAGTTCCGCACCTACGAGGACGCGTCCGGCGCGGACGAAACCTCGCCCTACGCCGAAGCGACGATCTCCTACTCGGTCTCGCGCAAGACGACCGCCAGCTTCGTGGCGCGTTACGGGATCGAAGAGGGTGACCTGAGCTCCGATGCGACCAAGGCGGACACGGTGCGTCTGGGCCTCAACGTCGATCAGCAAATCACGCCGCGCATCAGCGTCTACGGCGGGTTCTACTTCACGCACTCGTACTACGAGACGCCGCAGCGCACCGACGCGGCGTTGCTGCTGTCCGCGCCGAACAACTTCAGCGAAGAGACCTATGATCTCTCGGTGGGAGCGCGTTACGCCATCAACCGTCACTTCGCGGTCGAGGTGGGCTACACGCACACCACGGTGATCTCGGAACTGGCCGGACGCGAATACGACCGCAACCGCTACTTCGGCGGCGTCCGGTTCCAGTTCTGATCCGCGCCTGCAATAGATCAAGCCAGTCAGAGAGTCTCTGTTCGCTGGAGAAGCCCCGAATCCCGCGTTGCGCCTTACGTGCCGCGCGGGTATGATTTACACACATGCAAAAGACTGACGACCGTCAATCCGCCGCCGCCGGCGAGTCGAAGCTCCATTTTCTCGATTACTGGCGCGTGATCCGCGTGCGGTTTGGCATCGTGTTGCTCACCTTCCTGCTGGTGGTGATCACCACGGGAATCGTGACCTACTGCCTCCCGAAAAAGTACCGCGCTCAGACGACGCTGGAGCTGCGCGACCCGAACAAGGACCCGAGCGTTTTCGGCAAGGGCGGGCTAAACATCCAAGGAGGCAGCGGGCCTGACGCTTCCTACACGCAAACACAGTTCGAGATCATGCAGAGCACGGACGTGCTCTACCCGGTGGTCGAGGCGAATAACCTGGAGCGTCAATGGGCGGTGGACGGGCAGCCGATCAGCCGGGAAGGCGCTTATTACAAGCTGCGTAACATGCTCGGTCTCAAACCGATTCGCGGCACCGATCTGGTGGAGCTTTCCATCATGAGCATCGATCCGGCGGAAGCACAGAAACTGGTGAACGCGGTGTCGCAGTCGTACGCCGAGGCGAAGGTACACACCATCTCCGACATCAACCAGCGCATCCAGGGGGTGGTGAATGGTCAGTTGACGCAGAATCACCTGAAAGTGACGGATCTCCTGAGCAAGCTCCAGCAGCTGCGGCGTGACAAGAGAATCATCGACCTGGAACCCGACACCCGCAGTCAGCAGAAAGATCCTTACGAGGACTTGGTAAACGCCAAGAAGACCGAGGTAGACAAGAACGCTACCGCCATCGCCGCACTCACCACACAACTGGAGCAGGTTGGTAATTTGAAGCCCGAGGAACTACAGCGGGCGATTTCGATTTTGAAGATCGACGAGCCCACGGTGACAACCGTTTACCCGAAGTACCAGGCAGCGGTCGCGGACGAGGCGTTGCTGCTGAACTCGGGATTGGGTCCCAACCACCCCAAGATCAAATCGTTGCGCGCGTCGCGTGAAGTGTACACGAAGCAGTTGTCCGACGCATTGTCGAACATCAAGCACACGCTGAGCATCCAGTTGGAGATTGCCAAAAACACGCTCGTCAGCGTGCGGCAACAGTTGGAGACCTTGCAGGATCAGCAGCGGCAAACCCGCATTGATTACGCCGATTACTACGCCCTGAAGGATGATTACCTGAAGGCGAAAGATCTGGCCACTGCGGAGGAGATTACCAGTACTCAGAACAAGCAGAACCTGGAACTGCCCAGCATTCCTACCATCCAGTGGAACAAGGCAGAGAAGCCATCCGCGCCGAGCAGCCCGCGCGTGCCGCTCAACATGGCCATCGGTGTCGCGGTGGGTGCGCTCCTCGGTGTCGGGTTGGCGTTCTTCATCGAGTACCTCGACACGAGCGTTAAGACGATGGAGGACGTGGAAACGATGCTCGGCGTGCCCGTGCTGGCCATCGTGCCGAAGAACATCAAACTCTTGCACAAGCAGCCCAACGACGTGCCGGACGCCGAGGCGTACCGCATCCTGCGCACCAACATCGAGTTTAACCGGAAGAGTGCCGACGCGAACACGATCTCGCTGGTCAGCGGTGGCCCTGGCGAGGGGAAGTCGACGACGCTGAGCAACCTGGCGTTCACCTGCGCGCAGGGTGGTTACTCGGTGCTGATCGTCGACGCCGACTTGCGTCGCCCGACCCAGCACAAGATCTTCGAGGTCAACAACAGCGTCGGATTGACCAACTATCTGACCACCAACATTGCCTTGGAAGAGGTGGTGCTGCCGACCTTGGTCGAGAACCTGTCGATCATGCCCAGCGGCATCCTGCCGGCGGACGCGGTCGGTATCCTCAACTCCCAGCGGATGTCCGATATGATCGCCGAGCTGAAGACCCGTTACGACATCATCTTCTTCGATTCGCCACCGATCCTGGGGGTGAGCGACGGCGCGGTGCTCGCGAGTGAGGTCGATCAGTCCATCATCATCGTGCAACACCGCCGGTTCCCGCGCGCGATGCTCCAGCGTGTGAAGCAGGCGATCAGCAACGTGGGCGGCACGGTGCTCGGCGTCGTGCTCAACAACGTCGACCTGCGCCACGATCCGAACTACGCGTACTACACGAGCTACTACGAGTACTACGCCGTCCGCAGCCCGAAGGACGCGGTAGCGACTACGGCGATGAGTGCCGGCAAACAGCGCAACGTCACCGCCGGTGCCAGTCCTTCCAGCAGAAATAATTCCAACGGGTCCGACTACTGAGTTCAACCGAGTAGACCAACAACCATCATGAAGAGAACGATCGTCCTCGTCTTCGCGGTTCTTTTATCGCTGTGCCTGCGCGTGGCTGCACAGGAAGCGACCGTGCGTCCCGGCGACTCCTTTGATCTACGAATCAGCGGGGTTCCCTCCGACGACCAAGCAAACATCAGCACGAACTACACGGTTGATGGCCAAGGGTTCTTCAACATCTCATACATCGGAAAAATGAAGGTGGCTGGCAGGACGGCGGGTGAGATCCAGTCGCTCGTCGAACGCAGCTACATGGACCAGGGAATCTTTACCCATCCTACGGTTACTCTGACGATTGCAGCGGCCGCCCGGTTTGTGAACGTGGGTGGACAGGTGAAAAGCCCGGGACGCATCGCTTACTCGGCAGACATGACCTTGTTTTCGGCGATCAACGCCGCCGGCGATTTCACCGAGTTTGGTGATCAGGGAAAAGTTCGCCTCATGCGCGGAAGCCATGTGGATGTCATCAACTGCAAAAAAATCCGGGCAAACCCCGCGCTCGACGTGAAGGTGCTGCCTGGGGACATCATTCAGGTTCCTGAGACGATCTTTTGAGTGAGGGAACGGCTTGGTAATACTCCGTTATCAATCTCGTTAGCGACGGACTCGCAAGAAATCTTCGGAGGAGCGCACGGGCGGCGCCAAGGAATCAGGCAAGAATGGCCAGTGTATTCCTTGGTAATGGTACATTTTGGCAAGTTCTCAGCCCCGGCAGGGGCGCAAGAGTGCAGCCCACGGCGTGAGCCGTGGGAAAGCCTGTGGCACCATAAAGCCCCGGCAAGGGGCGTCAGAAAGGAAGCCCTCGCTCCGCGGGACCACCCGGCCGGTTTTCTGCCGCCCCTGCCGGGGCTGACCCGTTTTTTGTTCTTTTCCCACGGCTCACGCCGTGGGCTAACTTCTTGCGCCCCTGCCGGGTCTGCCTAGACATCAAACTGTGCCACCACCTATTTCATGCTTGCTTTGATCTACTTATGCAACATAATAGAGCACTGGTAGAGCAGCCTCAGCAAAGGTGTGACCACACCCCAGACGAAGCCGATCGAGACATGCATAAGCGATCTGTGTTTCCGACGAGGTCTTCCGGTAAATCGCTGCCCGTGCCAGTGTAGTTTCACGCCTCTGCGGCGTGCAGCCATTCGATGGCCACGCGCATCAGTTCCGGGGCCGTGGTCAGGTGCAGCTTCTGCTTGATGTGCGCCCGGTAAGTCTCGACGGTTTTGACGCTGACGTGCATTTCGCCGGCGATGTCGCGGGTGCCACGTCCCTGGCCCAGCAGGCGAAAGACTTCCAGTTCCCGGTTGCTGAGCAAGTCGATCACGCTGGCCGGGGCATCCGCATCCCGGCTGCCGTGGAGCATTTTTCCCAGGATCCTGGAATTGGTGGCCTCGCTCAGATACAGGCTGCCGTTGAGCAACTGGCGGATCGCATCCACGATGCGGTGGGCCGCGTACTGTTTCATCACGTAGCCACGCGCCCCGGCGTGGAGAGCGCGTTCGGCGTAGAGCAGTTCGTCGTGCGCGGAAAATACGAGGACGGGCATCTTGGGCCAGTGGATTCGGAGGTCCTTGAGGAGGTCGATCCCGCTGACGCCGCGCAACGAAATGTCGACGATGGCGAGATCAAAGGCAGCCGCCCGCAACTGGGCGAGGGCCTCTGCTGCGCTGGCCGCGTTGCCGGTGATGGCGAGGTCGGGTTCGTTCGCGATGACCTCCGCGAGGCCGCGTCGGGTGATCGGATGGTCGTCAACCACGAGCAGGCGTCGGGCAGCGGGAGGAGGCGTGGCGGCGATCGACATGGTCGGTGATGTACGGCAGGGAACCGGGTCGGTGCACCGGGTGGGGCGGGCATCCCGGAATCGGGGAACACCTGAGAAGCCGAATCGCCATCCATCCCGGGGTTGGACGGATTTATCCGAGGCGAAAGGCGGAAGGCGAAGAAAGCGCAAGCCCGTCGAACGAACGAATCCCTGCCTTCGTCGCCTGCGGGCCGGTGAGAGGATCTGGCTTGCCGCGGTCGCCTGCTGCTTTCCACCGCCTGTTAGCGTTTGCCGTTTGCCTTTTGCTTTTCTTCCGTGGGTCGGACCAGGAGCAGGTAGGCGGGCTTGGAACCCGCCGTTTCGAGCGCGGGCTGCGTCGGGCCGAAGGGTTCCGGTAGATTGCTGAACTCGGTGCGGGCGGTCTCGCTGATGGCAATGGCGTCGAGCTTGCCCGTGCTCCAACGCTGGATTGCCTCCGCCGGGCTCAGGTAGGCGAGCTGGTGCAGGTAAACGAGCATCGTCTCGTCGGTGTCCGTCGGAGACTTGCCCGCGATGAGGCCGACGGTCTTGCCCGCTTCCGCCCGGAGCGTGCGGGCGGCAAAGCTGGCCCGCGCGTGGTCGTGCCGGTAGTACACTTCCACGACATAGTACAACACAGACCCGAGCCCGAGGATGACGGCCGCCACCGTGGTTTTGTAGGCCCAGTCCCAGGGCCAGACCGGGATGACGGGAACCAGCGGTGGCGCGGGAGGGTGCTCGGCGGCTGCGGTGGGTGGCGGAGATGCGGGGAGTTCCTCCGGGCGCTGCGCGCGGGCCAACAGGGCCACCAGGGTCAGCGCCAGCGGCGGCACCACCGGGAAGATCCGGTCCGTGCGTTTGGACGGTACGAGCGAAAGCAGCACGAAGCCGCCCGCCGCCCAGCATACCAGCCAGAGCGTGCCCGGCTCGCGGCACAAAGCGGTCCACAGTCGCCGCGCGCGGATCGTGACGGCCAGCAAGAGCACGTCCCACGGCAGCCATTGCTTGAGCAACTGCGTGAAATAGAACCAGACCGGCTGGTTGTGGTGAACAGCCTTTTCGCCCACCGTGAAACGCCCGAAGAACTCTTTTCCGACGACCTCGGCGTAGAAGCCCGGCACGGAGGCGATGCCGCAGAATGTCCACACGAGGAACGGCGCGAGCGGCAGCGTCCAGTGCCACCAGCCTCCCCACAGCGGCAGGGCCGGTTCACCCCGCCGGCGGCGAATCCACCAGTGCGCGAGCATGCCCGGCAGCAGGAAGGCGTAGACGACCGGTCCCTTGGTCATCATGGCCGCCAGCAGGAGGCCGAAGATTGTCCAACGCGAACGGTTCGTCCACGGGCGCTGCCCGTCGTCGCGCGCATGGTGCCAGACGACGAGGCCCGCGGCCGTGATGAAAAACGTCAGCGGCATGTCGGTGCGCACGAGCGTCGCCAGCCGTGGGGTGAGGAGGTTGTACCCGTACGCCGCCACGGCCACGACGCCGCCCCGGCCGGGCCAGAGGACCTCGCCGACGCGCCACAGCAGGTAGGCCAGAGCCAGCGCGGCCACGAGCGACGGCAGCCGCCAGGCGACGTCCCAATGGTCGGCCGTGAAATAATAAACCCCGGCCGACATCCAGCCGACGAGCGGGGGCTTGGTGGCGATGGCCTTGCCGCCTGGTGTGTGCTGGAACCACCAGTGGCCGGCCTGGACGATCTCCAGCGACACGTTGGCCTGCTTGGCCTGATCGAGATCATCCAGTCGCCACGGAAGCCCCCGGCACACGCAGCAGAGAACGAGCAGCCAGACCACGCGCCACTCCCACGGGTGCAGCGCACGGCGGGGCGCGGTGGAAGCGGCTGACACGGTCACGCCGCACCCTAGCGGAAAATGCAAAATGCAAAATGCAAAAGGCAAAAGTTCGGAAGCCAGAAATCAAAGGCTTCAGAGCGGGAGGTAAAGTAGCAGAAGGCAGGAAGCGGGCTTGATGGCGAGTCTTCCCTTTTGCTTTTGAAGCCGCCGTGATTTTCTTGGTGGCGGGATCGTCTGCTCTCACTCTGTTCTTCTGCCCTCTGGACTTTTGCATTTTGCATTTTGCATTCTGCCTTCATCTTCTCCCCCGTGCCGACCCTCCTGGCTTATTACATCCATCAACTCAGTCCCTACATCGTCCAGTTCGGTGAAGGCTTCGGGTTACGCTGGTACGGGTTTGCCTACGTGCTGGCGTTTTTCGTGGGTTATCAGTGGTATCTTTACCTCGCCAAGCGCGGCTACGGGGAGATGGTGCCGGAGAAGGTGGCTGACTTCATCACGTTCGCCGCGGTTTTCGGGGTGATGCTCGGTGGACGGCTCGGCTGGATCCTCTTTTACGGTTGGGACCGGGTGCGCGCCCATCCTCTCGACGCCTTCAAGATCTGGGAAGGCGGCATGGCCAGCCACGGCGGCATCATGGGACTGGTGATCTACACCTACGTCTACGCGCGCTGGCACCGGATCAGTTGGCCGGGGGTGGGGGACAACCTGGTCGTGGTCGCACCCATCGGGATTTTCTTCGTGCGGCTGGCAAACTTCATCAACGGCGAGCTGTGGGGCCGGGTCATCACCTCGCCTCACCCGCCGTCGTGGGCGATGCAGTTTCCCAAGGAACTCTCCGGCAGCGAAGGGATCTACGAACTGGTGGACCGAGCGTACCAGCACGATCCGGCGGCACTCGCGACCCTGGCGCGCACTTTGCCGTTGCGCCACCCGTCGCAGATTTACGAGGCGCTGTTGGAGGGGGCGGTGCTGTTCACCGTCCTGTGGATCGTGCGGACCCGCCTCCGCGCGCCGGTGGGGATGCTCACCGGCATCTTCCTGGCGGGGTACGCCGTGCTGCGCATCATCGGCGAACAATTCCGCGAGCCGGACGTGGGGATCGCGTTCACTTGGGGGCTGACGCGCGGGCAGTTTCTCTCGCTGTTTTTGCTGGTGATGGGCGCGGCGTTCATCGTGTACGCACTCCGGACGCGGCGTTACCAACTGCCCGGCATGCGCAAAGCAGCGGACGCGCCTGCGGTGGAGCAAGAAATTCCGGCCGAGGAACGAACCTGAAGCGATGAGCCAGCCTTTCGCCGCCGTGCTGCTGGCCGGAGGTCGCAGCCGCCGGATGAGACAGGACAAGGCCCTGCTGCCGCTGCCGGATGGGCGGCGGCTGTGGGAACGTCAACTCGCCGTGCTGCGAGCGTTGGAGCCAGCGGAGCTTTTCATCTCCGGGCCGGCGCGCGAGGGTTTTCCGCTCGACGTGCCGCTGCTCGCCGACGACGCGTCCGGGCTTGGTCCGCTCGCGGGGATCGCAGCGGCATTGCAGGTGATCCGCTCACCGCGTTTGGTCGTACTCGCCGTTGATCTGCCGGCGATGACGACCGGGTTCCTGCGCGGTTTGTTGATCGGAGGAACGGTGGTCGGCGTTGTCCCGCAAATGGACGACGGCTTCTTCGAACCGCTCGCTGCCGTCTATCCGCGCGAGGCTCTGGCGACCGCAGAAGCACTGCTGCCAGGCGGGGATCGCTCGTTACAATCCTTTGTGCGTTCGTTGGTCGGGACCGGCCTGGTGAATGCACGACCGGTAGCCGGTACGGACAACAAACTTTTCACCAATTGGAACAGCCCACAGGATCTGGAATGATGCTGCGCGGGTCAGTCGGGGCTCTGCGTTGTAGGGCAGGCGGAGCGCCCGTCCTACAACTGAAAGGCTCATCTTCCTGGAGGCACAGGCGTGTTGATCGGTGCCACGGTCGCCGACGGCGGGGCGGTCGAGAACGGCGACGCGTCAGGCCCGGGCGCGAGCGGCTCCGCAGGTGCGGCCGTCGCCAAGGGAGGGGGCACAGCGGGGGCGGGTGTCGCCGCCGCCGGTGCGCTCACTGCCGATGTGCTGAAAAGCGGAAGCGATTTTTGCACAGTCTTATAAACGCCCCAGCCGAGTGGGACGGCGACGATTGCCCAATAAAGAATGACCCGCAACGCGCTGCTGCCGGTCCTGGGAGAGGAAAAATCCTGGGCCATAAGAAGAAAGAGGAGTGGGAAGAATCAGCGGGCGGTTGGTGCGTATGGCACCGCCTGACTCGGAGGTACGCCCGGTTTGGCGGCACCATCGTCGCTGCGGTAGCGGAAATGTTCCGCCACCGGCCGCACGGCCAGGTTGCAGATCAACCCGACGACGAGCAGTCCCGCCATCAGGTACATCGTCGTGGAGTACACCTCGACTCCTTTGAGTCCCTGCGCGAGTTTGTGGTCGCGGATCAGGTTGACGAGCAACGGCCCGAGGATGCCCGCCACCGACCAGGCGGTCAGCAGCCGGCCGTGGATCGCCCCGACGTTCATCGTGCCGAAGAGGTCCTTCAGATAGGCCGGCACCGTGGCGAACCCGCCGCCGTACATGCTGATGATGACGGCGGTAACCGCGACAAAGAGGACCACGTTCCCCGTGCCGCCCGTGTACGGGATGAGGCAATAAAGCCCCGCGCCAAGCAGCAGGTAGATGACGTACACCGCCTTGCGGCCGATGAAGTCGCTCGTGGACGACCAGATGAAGCGGCCGGCCATGTTGAAGAGGCTCAAAAGTGCGACGTAGCCGCCCGCCGCCGCCGCCGTCACCTTGCCCGCGAACATCTCCTGGATCATGGGCGAGGCCTGTTCGAGGATGCCGATGCCGGCGGTCACGTTGAAGCACAGGACCACCCACAGGAACCAGAACTGCGGCGTCTTCCACGCTTGTTCGAGCGCGACCTGATGCGTGGTGATCATCGCATTCTGGCGCGCGCGGGAAGGGTCGTAGCCAGCCGGCTTCCAGTCCGCCGCCGGGACGCGCACGATCATCGCGCCGAACAGCGCGAACAGCAGGTAAATGCCACCCATCACAAGGTAAGTCGGTGCCACGCCGATCTCGGTGATGACCCCCTGCGCGTTCTTGCTGATGCCCTGGAAATGCTCCATGAGCGTCGTGGCGAGGTTTGCCCCGATGAACGCGCCGCCGCCGAACCCCATGATGGCCATCCCCGTCGCCATGCCCGGACGGTCGGGATACCATTTCACCAGCGTCGAAACCGGCGCGATGTATCCGAGGCCCAAGCCACAGCCTCCAACCACACCGTAGCCGAGATATAGCATCCAGAGTTGATGGAGGTGAACTCCCAGCCCGCCGATGAAGAAGCCGCCGCCAAAGCACAAGCCCGAAGCGATCATTGTCTTGCGAGGGCCGGATTTCTCCACCCACTTGCCGAAGATTGCCGCCGACGCGCCAAGGAATGCGATGGCAATGCTGAAAATCCACGCAATCGGCGTCTGCTCCCAATCATGACTGGTTGTCGTCGCCATATCGACAGCTGATTGAAGAAAGCCTGAAAACGAGTTGTCGAATTTCGGCCCCTCAATATGCTTCGTCACACCAATGAGCTTGGTCAGCGGAATCTTCAACACGCTGAAGGAATACACCTGCCCGATGGCGAGATGGATGGCCAGAGCGGCGGGGGGGACCAGCCAGCGATTGTAGCCGGGCGGCGCGACGGTGGCTTCACGGTCAAGAAACGACATGGAGGTAACGGGGGTACCGCGGTTGGGTTGTTCTGGGGTGAGGGAAACGGAAGTGCCTATCTCGCCGCGAGCGCGGCGGGTTCGTGCGTCGTGTTCTCGCGCGCGCCGGTGATGATCTTGTTCACCGCCATGTCCGCATCCGGGGACGGGACGAGGGAGATCACGATGAACTTCGAGGTCGGCGTGTTCGCCCGGTCGGCGCTGCTGTTGATCGGCACGAGCACGTTCGTCTCCGGGTAGTACGTCGCCGTGCAGCCGCGTGGGATGTCGTAGGGCGTGACCATGAAGTGTTTCGCGAAACGTTTCTCGCCCTCGTAGTGGCTGGTGAGGTCCACGAGTTGGCCCTGCTGCAAACCTGCTTCCTTCACGTCGTCCTTGTTCATAAAGATCACGCGCCGGCCGTTGTAAACGCCCCGATACCGGTCGTCCAACCCGTAGAGGTGCGTGTTGAACTGGTCGTGGCTCCGGAGGCTCATCATGACGTACTGCCCCGGTTCGATCTGGTGCTGCGGCAGCGGGGCGGCGACGAACTTGGCTTTGCCGATGCCGTTGTTGAACTTGCGATGATCGCGCGGGTCGTTGGGCAGATAGAAAATGTTGCGGCGAATCCGCGCGTTGAAATCCTCGAAGCCCGGGATCACCGCCTCGATCTTGTCGCGGATCAGGTCGTAGTTGTCCTCCATTGCCTGCCAGTCCACGGTCGTCCGCTGGCCGAGCGTCGCGCGGGCGAGTCCACAGACGACGGCCACCTCGCTTTTCTGATCGCGGCTGTGCGGCTCCAAGCTGCCGCGCGAGGAGTTCACAATTCCCATGGAATCTTCCACCGTGATGAACTGGAGGCCGGTCTTCTGGTAATCCTTCTCCGAGCGGCCCAACGCGGGTAGAATGAGAGCCGTCTCGCCCGTGATGAGGTGCGAGCGGTTGAGCTTGATGGAAACGTGCGCCGTCAGCTTGCACTTCTCCATGGCGGCGGCGGTGTAGTTCGTGTCCGACATGGCCATCACGAAGTTGCCGCCCATCCCGAGGAAGAAGTCGATCTCGCCCCGGTGCATTCCCTTGACGCACTCGACGGCGTCGACGCCGTGCGGCTTGGGCGGCTCGAAAGCGAACACCTTGCCCAGCTTGTCCATGAACGCGTCGTTCATGCGTTCCCAAACGCCCATCGTACGGTCTCCCTGCACGTTGGAGTGGCCGCGCACCGGGCACGGACCCGCGCCGGGTTTGCCGATGTCGCCGCGCAGCAGCATGAGGTTCATCGCGGCCTGGATGGTGGCGACGGCGTTCTTCTGCTGCGTCAACCCCATCGCCCAACAGACGATCATGCTCTTGGCTTTCATGATCGCCTCGGCGGTCTGGCGGATCTGCTGGCGCGAAAGCCCGCTCTGCCGGACGATCTCGTCCCAATCGGCCGCTCGCAGGTCGGCGATGACCTCCTCCACGCCCACGGTGTAGTCGCGGATGAAATCCAGATCGAAGACGCTGCCCGGCTTTTTGTCCTCCTCGGCGAGCATCTCCTTCATGATGCCTTTGAACATTGCCATGTCGCCGTTGATGCGTACCGGCAGCCAGAGGTCCGTCAGCGGCACGCCCCGGTTGAACACCATCCGCGCGGCGAACTCGATGGGGTTGGCGTAATCCTGCGGGTTCGGGTTGACGATGCTCATTAACCCGGTCTCGGGCAAAGGGTTCGCGGAGATGATCGTCGCGCCGTGCCGCTTGGCGTGCTCCAGCGAGGTCATCATGCGCGGGTGGTTGGTGCCGGGATTCTGGCCGACGATGAAGACGCACTCCGTCTTCTCGAAGTCGTCGAGCGTCACGCAGCCCTTGCCGATGCCGATGGCCTCGTTGAGCGCCGCCCCGCTGGCCTCGTGGCACATGTTGGAGCAATCCGGCAGGTTGTTGGTGCCGTACTGACGGACGAAAAGCTGGTAGAGGAACGCGGCCTCGTTGCTGGTGCGACCACTGGTGTAAAAGGCGGCGGCGTCGGGCGAGGGAAGGGCGTTGAGTTCGTCCGCCATCAGCTGGAAGGCACCTTCCCAGGTGATTTCCTCGTAGTGGGTCGCCCCTTTGTGCTTGACCATCGGGCGGGTGAGGCGGCCCTGCTGAAGTCGCAGAACCCGACGGCGACCGAGTCGGA
>CAXTOX010000019.1:42608-42935 GCA_964245885.1 uncultured Chthoniobacterales bacterium
GGAGTTCCTCGACAGAGTGCTTGGAGAAGAAGTCGCCCGCGATGGAATGCTTGGTCGCCTCGTCGGCGACGGCTTTCACCCCGTTCTCGCAAAACTCGAAGATGTGGCGTCCTTCGTCCGGGCTCGGCCAAGCGCAGCTCTGGCAATCGAAGCCGCCCTTCTTGTTGACTTCCAGCCACGTTTTCAGGCCGCGGGTCAGGCCCATCTCGCGGATGGTGAAACGGGCGCTCTGGTACACGGCCGGCAGACCGGCGGCGACCCGATGGATGTGGCCGATCTTGGCTCCTACGGTTTCTTCCACGGGCACCGCACCCTGGACGTCCACCA
>CAXTOX010000020.1:0-9314 GCA_964245885.1 uncultured Chthoniobacterales bacterium
AGCGCGGGGTCGGGCGGCCCCGCGTCGGCGCTGAAGAACACCAGGACGCGGCTCACGCGCCCTTCCGCCCCGCCGCGCAACGGCAGCGCGAACGCGCGCCGCAACCCCGCCTCCCGGGCGAGTCCCCCGCGCTGGAAGGCGTCGTCCGCGAGCACGTCCGCGATCCAGCACGGTTCGCCGTCGCCCGAAACGCGGCCCGGCAGCCCCGCGCCGGCCGAAAACTCCCAGGACCGGCTGGCGGCACTGAAACGTTCCAGCCGCGCCGTGACCTCCCTTTCCGCCGGCTGCTGCCAGGCGGTGGATAAACGCAGCGTGCCGTCCGCCGGGTCTGCCGCCCAGAGTTCGCCCGCCTGCCAGTCCATCTGGCTGCAGATGCTTTCCAGCAGGCGCGGGGCGGCCTCCTCGACCGAAGCGCTCTCGGCGGCGACGCGGGCGACGGCGTGCTGCACGCCGAGACGTTCCTGCGCGAGCCGGCGTTCGGCGATCTCGCCGGCCAACCCGGCGTTGGCCTGCGACAGGGAACCGCCGAGCGCCTGGCGGCGGCGCAGTTCGCGCCGGATCAGCACGTAGCCGCCCACCAGGAGGCCGAGGCAGAGCAGCCCGGCGACCCCGAGCGTGAGGTCCTTGCCGCGCAGACCCGCGTTGCGCGCGGCCGTGCGCTGGCGCAGCAACTCGTTCTCGACCGCGGTCATCTCGTCGCCGAGCACGTTGACCGTTTCCATCGCCTGGCGGCCCTGGCCGTTCAGGTATTGCGGCTCGAGCGCGGCCGTGCCCAACCGGCGGCGCTGGTCGATGCGCTCCTGCGTCACGGCCAGCTTGGCGCGGACGGCGGCGGCGAACTGATCGGCCCGGCGAACCTGCGCGGGGTTGTCGGACACCAGTTGGCGCAACGCGTCCAACTGGACGGGCAGCGTCTCCATCGCCGCTTGGCAGGGGCCGAGGAAGTCCTCCCGGCCGGTGGCGGTAAATCCCCGCTGGCTGCTCTCGGCGGCCTGCACGCGCAGCAGCGTCCGTTGCACGGCCTGGATCACCTGCGTGGTGTGCGTCACCCATTGATCGCCCGACAAAAACCGGCGGTCCTCCCAGGAAGCAATCCCGATGATGCCCAAAAACAGCGCCAGCAGCAGGGCGAAGCCCCAGCCCAGGCGGCGTTCGGCCGGGGCGCGCCGCCGCAGGGCCAGTTCAAAGGCGGCCTGTTGTGCCAGGGCCCCGAGTTTGTCCAGTTGCGCGGGCGAGATCCGGCGCGGGACGGTGTCCAGCACGCAGAGCGTGCCCAGCGCGCGGCCTTCCGGGGAACGCAGCGGCATCCCGGCGTAGAAGCGCAGATACGGCTCGCCGGTGACCAGCGGATTGTCGGCGAAACGCTCGTCCTTGGCAGCGTCGGGAACGATCAGCGGCTCGGAGGGTTTGAGCAGCGCGTAGGCGCAGAACGCCTGGTCGCGCGGAGTTTCGCGCATGGCGAGACCGACCCCGCTCTTGATCCATTGGCGATGGGCATCCACCAGGCTGATGAACGCGATGGGCGCGCCGAGGGCGTCCGCCGCCTGGCGGGTCAGCCGGTCGAAAACCGCCTCGCGCGGCGTGTCCAAGACGCCGCAACTCCACAGGGCGGCGAGGCGGGCGGATTCATCGGCGGGAAGCGGGGCAGCGGGCATGAGCGCAGGGTCGGACCATGGGTCCGGAGTTCCCCGATGCGCAGGTTACGTGCCAGTGAGGCAGCGACGGCGCGGTTTGCTGCTGGAACTGATGGGACCTACGGGGCAGCCGGCGTGACCGTGACGAGTTCCACCACCGAACCCCCGGCGTCCGACCAGACGCTGCGCTCCACGGTGTGGCCATCGGAAAACCGGAACGTCACGCGGGCGGCAGACGGCGTCGCGGTCGCGGCCCAGTGCGCTTCCAGCGCGAAGTCGCCGCCTTCCTTCGGCAGCGTCACGGTGGTTTGTCCCTGGAAGTCCGCCTGCGGCCCGCGGCCTTCCAGCACGACGCGTCCGAGATAGCTCAGGCGAAAACCGGCCGGCGCGGGCGCGAAGCTCATGCGCACGTCCAGCGTCGTCCCGGCGGGCAGAGCGGCATCGGAGGTCTCGCGTGCGGGCGGAGCGTCGGCAAGCGCGGCCGGGTGCGTCACCTTCCACACGGGGAACCCCACTGCCGCAAACAGACAACCAACCAGGAGCAGTTGCAGCAGGGGGTATCCACGCATGGAAAGGAAAAAAAAGCGCAGGCGGACCTACTTCAGGGCTTCCACCATCGTGCGAACGTTGTGGCGCATCATCTCCTCGTAGGTGGCGGCATCGCCGTCGGACGTGCCGAGGCCGTCGGCGTAGAGTTCGCCGCCCACGGCCGCGCCGGTCTCACGCGTGATCGCGGTGAGCACCTTCGGATTTTGCGTGTTCTCGAAGAACACCGCCTTGACCTTCTGCTCCTTGAGCGTGGCGATCAGGTCCGCGATCTGGCGCGAACTGGGCTCGTCGGCCGTGCTCACGCCCTCCACCGGGTAAACCTTGAACCCGTAGTCCCGCGCGAAATATCCGAACGCGTCGTGGCTGGTGACGAGCTTGCGCTTGTCGCGCGAAAGTTCAGCCACCTTCAGCTTGAGGTCGCGTTCGAGCGCGTCCAGACGGGCGAGATAAGCCGTGGCGTTGGCGGCGAACGCGTCCTTGCCTGCCGCGTCGGCGCGGGTCAAGGCGTCGCGGACGACGGCAACCGCCTGGCGCACGTTGTCCACCGAGTGCCACCAGTGCGGGTCTTCGACCGTGCGGCCGTCCTCCTTGAGCTTGAGCGAACCCTTGAGTTGGCTGCCGACGTTCACGTACTTGCCCGCCGGACCGCCCGCGCTGCTCTCCAGCTTGGCGAGATAACCTTCCAGCCCCTTGCCGCTGATGAGCACGAGGTCCGCGCCGGCGATGGCCTGCACGTCGCCCGGCGTCGGCTGGAACTCGTGCGGGTCCACGCCTGCCTTGACGATCTCGATGACCTGCACGCGGTCGCCGCCGACGTTGTGCGCCACGTCGGTGAGCACGGTGGACAACGAGGCGACCTTCAACGCCGGTGCCGCCGCGGCCAAACCAGGGATCATCCCCGCGGCGAGAACCAGCACGATCCACCGCCAACCTTGATGCAAGCTGCTTGCTTTTCGCATGAGGCCAGCATACAAACCGTTCTTCTAATTGCAAATGATTTGCTACAAAATCCACCGCGGCTCCGTGTTTCTTGGCGGCCGCGGTGTTCCGTGGTAGGATGCTCCACGCGGTTTGCCGCCCGACGCCGTTATGCCAGAGCTTGACGCTTCCTGCTCCCACTCGCACCCGCCCGCCGGCGCGGCGTTTGACGGGCCGCTGACCCTCGAAAGCCTCGTGGCCCTGTTGCGCGAGCGGGGTTTGCGCATGACGGCCAACCGCCGCCACATTCTTCAGGCGCTGCTCGCCGCCAACGTGCCGCAGAGTCTCGAACAGATCCAGGCGGCGGCGGCCGGGCACAGCCCGCAGCACGAAGCGCCCGACTTCGCCACGGTGTTCCGCATGATGGCGCTCTTGGAGGAACTGCGCGTCGCCCGCCGCGTCCACCTGGGCCGGCCGACGAGCCACTACGAACTCACCGACGGCCGGCACCACCGCGACCATCTGGTGTGTACCGACTGCGGGCGGGTCACGCCGTTGGAAGGCGCGTGCCCGGTCGAGAAAATGGAAGGCCAGATCGCGCGCGAACACGGCTACACGGAGTTGACGCACTCGCTGGAGTTTTTCGGCCGGTGCGGGCCGTGCAGCAGCGGGAAGTAGGCTGCTGGGTTGGTGTTTCGCGGGTTGGATGATTCTTATCTCTCCAGGTTCTGTCCGGGCGCGCTGGCTGCCGGGGCGGCGAGCGCTTTGCGCAAGGAGCGCACGACGGAGGACGGGTTCCCAAAAGCATGTTCCCAAACACGCAGAACCTTCCATCCGCGTGCTCGCAGTTCCTTACGGTTTCGCCGGTCCCTCGCTACATTCTTTGCGATTTTCACACTCCAATAGGACTGATTGCTTTTCGGCGGAGCCGAACACTTGAGGCAGCCGTGCCAGAAACAACCGTCCACAAACACCACCACCCGCGGCACGCGGAAGACGAAGTCCGGCGTCCCTGGCATTTTGAGATGCCTGCGCCAGCCAGCGATTTTTTCTGCTCGTAATAATTGAAGAAGCTTCAGTTCCGTTGATGCATTGGCACGGCTGCGAATCCGCGACATGGAATATGACCGCTGTGCAGGAGTCAGGTTGTCAGCCATAGGCAACTTTTCCTGAACGTGACTCATCGTCCGTGGACATAAACGTCACTTTTCAACGACTCTGTCAGTTGTGAAAGACGATGTTTGCGTGCGCCTTGGCAGGCGGCTCAAGCAATTGAGAACGGAACGCGGCATCTCACAAGAAGTCTTCGCTGATCTTTGCGGGCTTGACCGCACTTATGTCAGCAGCGTCGAACGTGGGCGTCGAAACCCTTCTTTGCGCAGCATCGAACGACTGGCTTCCGGTTTGGGAGTCTCTCTCACGGAACTGTTCACGCCGTTCTGAGGCAAACGCCCCATGTATCTGACCAAATTAACCAGCGGCGGCGGGCGCGGAGACTACGAAGTTGCGGGCGACTACGGATCAATCAAGGCGAGCGATTTGTTAGGGCACGACTTGCGGGTTTCTCTGGATGCAGGCAGTCCTGCATCCACCGGGCTTTTCGTAAGCTACCAGGGAGGCAAGCGCCGGCTTCGCCGAAGGAACAGCACGGGCATTCAGATTCAGCGTCAAGTGGCGGCGGCGCTGCTGCTGCCAAAGGCCACCCGCGACGAAACCACCTTGCTGGGCGGTCAGCCTACCATCAAGCTGAATTGCTACGTCATGCGTCGCATCCTCCTGAGCAAGGTCGAGTTGCAGCCCACCGAAGCCAGTTTGTCCATCGCCGCTTTGGAGTTGAGCAATGGCTCGAACAACGCCGAGGAGATCGACGTGCCGAGCCGGATGCTTCGTGTGAAGCGCGTCCATCAATTTGCGGCGAACTTTGTCTCGCCGATCAAAGAACTTTTGGCTGAGCATCAAGAGTTGTTATCTGCAAGGACGCCCGTGCCGCGCCGGGCTGAGACCATCGTGCAGGAGCTGATGCCCGCCATTGCAGAGGCTGCACCGGATTACGATGCCGAATATGTGCAGGGCACCGATGTTCTGGGCGTTTTGGAAACGATGATCGATGCGCCGGTCGTCGAAAGGCCGCTGGACATTGCGGCCATGGCTCCAGATGAAATCCAACTGCGCCGCCGGGAAGCCATGCAGTGGAGGCGTTGGGCGGCGGCGCGAGGCGGTGCCAGCGTCGAGTTCCGCCGGAAGGTCCGCCTTGCCTACGACTCCCGCTGCATCGTGTGCGGGCAGAGGTTTCCTCAGAGCGAGGTTTGTCGGGTGCCCGGAGTCGATTCTGCTCACATTCTCCCGTGGGCGCAGTTCGATTTGGACATTATTCCCAACGGACTTTGTCTTTGCAAGAACCACCATTGGGCATTTGATCAGCAGCTCATTGCCATCTATCCGCAGCCTGGCGTCTTCCGGGTCGTGGTTACGCCGCGGGCTCAACAGGCGCTGGGCGCCGCTGCGACATCGCTGGCCGGTCTGCGCCAACACGAGGGCCTGATCCCGCTGGACCGGCTCCCCGCGCGCCAAGAAAATTGGCCCAGCGCCCAGCTCCTCCACCAACTCTACGAAGAGGTGCCGCCTCGTTAGAGGACAGCAGACGCCTTCGCCGAGGGGTTCGGACCGCCGCCGCTGGTGGAGAAAGCGGGTTCCATCGAGGCGGTCGCTCGAATCCTACCGCCCAGCCACTCCGCGACAGGAACCGTCACGGCGTTGCCGATGGCATGATAACGCAGGCTGTCGAGCTTATCCACGTCCTCAATCTTCATCGTTGGGATCGTCCAATCGTCTGGAAATCCCTGGATGCGCTCGCATTCGATGGGCATCAACCGCCGGACGCGCCCATCTGGATAGGTCACGTAGGTTCGGCTCCAGTCGGTTCCGGTGTGACGAGCGGAACAGGCATAGAGGCAGTAGGCGATGCCGGGAACGATGGGTCCTTTGACAGGATCTCCAAAGCTTGTCTTAAAGGGGGAAAGAGGCTTCGGCCCATCCGGTCTGCCCGCCTCAGCATGCCCGCCGCCGCGTTCTGACTCAAAAAGTATCTCTCTGGCACGCTCCGGGTTTCGATGGCACCCAACAAGGTAGACTCGCTGGCGAGACTGGGGGACTCCGAAGTAGCGGCTGTTAAGCACTCGCCACGCCACACCATACCCGAGTTTGTCCAACGTAGAGACGACGACGTGGAAATCTCGTCCGGCGTGGCTGGAGAGTAGTCCTGGAACGTTTTCAATGACAACGACCGGGGGGCGTCTTGCCTCGATGAGGCTGGCGAAGTTGTAAAAGAGTCCGGACTGGCTTCCACGCAGCCCTTTGCGTGGTCCCATCCGGGCGAGGGACACGTCTTGGCAGGGAAATCCTCCGGCCCAAACATCGGCATCTGGTATGTCATCGGCTTTTACCTCCTTGATGTCTGACCTGAGCGGAACCCCTACCCAATGCTGGGCAAGAATATCCCGGCAAAATACGTTCACCTCGCACTGCCAGGCAACAGAGAAGCCCGCGCGTTGAAACCCGAGGTCGAAACCGCCGATGCCGGAAAAAAACGATGCCACTTTCAGCGGCTTCCGGGAAGGCAGCATCACAGGCTCGAATTCGTCGGAGTGCTTCACAGGGTTGCCTTACAGGATTATCACGGCACCATAGAACCATCAAGTTTTTTGCGGGAAATCTTTCCACCATATCTTGCGGTCTCATGAACCGTCGTCTCAACATGTTGTAGTCCACGTGGACGTTACCCCAGTTCAGACTGTACCAGCCAAGCGGATAACCCTCACATTCCCGCGTGGATGCCCGGGCGACGCGCGAGGTCCGGTTCAGCTTGTCGTAAAATCTCGCGCGTGAGCGGGGCCACGTCGCCTTGGCCACTGAGCAGGTAGCGGATCAGGTAGAGGAACGGGTTGCGCTCGCCCCAGTGGAAGTACGCGTGCGGCGGGTGCTCGGAACGGTCGCGCAGGTACAAGAGCAGCGCGGCGATCGCGTTGGGCACGGCGGCGCTCTCGCCGCGCAGGATGCGGTGCTCGTCCACCTGTACTCCCTTGACGTTGAGGTCGGCGGAAAACTCGCTCGCGTCGCGCACGTAGATTTCCAGGAACAGGAGCGGCTCGCCGGCCGGAATGTTGTGGACCTCCCGGGCGTCGCGTTCCTCCTCGTCGTACTCGGCCTCGTCGCAGCGGTGGGGATGGTTGGCGACGATGTGCAGCGTGCCGTTGGCATCGACCGAATCGTGAACGAAACGCTGTGCCGCGTCGTCGAGCACGATGTTGCCGACGCGTAGTTCAGTCGTACGCCACACGCGGGAAAATAACGACAGCAGCACGATGGCCCCGATGAACAACGCGGCGATTTTGACCCCTTCGGGCCGCTCGATGACGTTGAGCACCGTCGTGTACGCGAACACCGCCGCCACCAGCGCGGCGGCGAGCGGCGCTGGGTGCAGCCAGCCCCGGCGTTCGCGCCGGATGGAAAGCGTCACGGCTACGGCGGCGCTCGTCATCAGCACGAGCACGCCCGTCGCGTACGCGCCGCCCTGGGCATCCACGTCGGCCTTGAAAACGAGCGTCACGAGAAAGGCGACAGCGACGTAGACGAGCGTGAGCGGCCGGGAAGCGCGCGCCCATTCCGGGGCCATGCCGTAGCGCGGCAGGTAGCGCGGCACCAGGTTGAGCAGCCCCGCCATCGCCGACGCTCCGGCGAACCACAGGATCGCCACCGTGGACAGGTCGTAGACCGTGCCGAACCCGTCCCCGAGGAACCGGTGCGCGAGAAACGCGAGCGCGCGGCCGTTGGCCAGCCCGCCGGGCTGGAAGTCCGCCGGCGCGATGAGCACGGTCGTCACGAGCGAACTCGTCAGCAGGAACACGCTCATGATGACCGCCGCCGTCAGCAGCAGGCGGTGGGTCGCGCGGATTTTGCCCTCGGGTTTGTCGGGATGATCGCCCCTCCCGCCTTTAACGAGCGGCATCATGGCCACGCCGGTTTCAAAGCCGGACAGGCCCAGTGCCAGCTTGGGGAAGAGCAGCAGCGACACGGCGACCATCTTCCAGACGCTGCCGTGTTGGGTGAACAGGAGACTTTTCCAATCGACGAGGACGTGCGGCTGCGCGGCGACGTGCGCCAGGCCGACGCCGATCACCACGGCGTTGAGCGCGAGGTACACGCCGACCAGGGTCACGGCGATGCCGATGGCTTCCTTGAACCCCTTGAGGAACACCCCGCCCAGCAGCGCGACGAGGACCAGCGTCGCGCCGACGGCGTGTCCGGCGAGCAGGTCGTGGGTGTAAGGATTTTCGACGAGGTGCGCGGTGGCGTCGGCGGCGGAGAGCGTGATGGTGATGATGAAATCCGTCGCCGCGAAGCCCAGCAGGACCAACACGAACAGCTTGCCCTTCCACCACGAGAGCAGCCGCTCGAACATGGCGACGGACCCTTCGCCGTGGGGGCTTTCGACGGCGACGCGGTTGTAGACGGGCAGCGCGCCGAAGAGCGTCAGCAGCACGAGGACCAGCGTGGCGACGGGCGAGAGCGCCCCGGCGGCGAGCGCGGCGATGCCGGGTTGGTAGCCGAGCGTGGAGAAATAATCGACGCCCGTCAGACACATGACCTGCCACCAGGAATGGGCTTCGTGGCGCGGCGCGGTGTCAGCGGACGGGCCGGGGTGCTGGCCGGTGGTCTGGCGGTCGCTGAGCAGCCAGCCTTCGAGGGAGCGGAGAAAAGGGGAAGACACCGGGACAGGAGAACGTTTTCCTGTTCATCGCGCCTCCCCATCCGGGTGAATGGTGCGGGCGCAGGCTTTTTTCCTGCGCGAGAAGCCTGCCGCCAGCCTCTGTTTGTTGGAGCGCATGGTTAGGGGCGTCTTCGGAAAGAACGACCGGCGGATCGATCTGAATGGTGCGACGATCAGGGTGAATCGCACGACAATTCATATGAATCGTTGCACGATCAGGGTGAATCGCACGACAATCAGGGTGAATCGTCGCACGATTCAATTGAACGGTGAGACGATTCATATGAATCGTGTGACGATCAGGGTGAATCGTGTGACGATTCAATTGAATGACGCAACGATTCATATGAATCGTGCAGCGAATCACTTGAATGGTGAGATGATTCAATTGATTGGCACGATGATTCAGGTCAGTCGTGGAAGCGTAGCCCCCTGAAGTGGTATTC